>NZ_BDHD01000033.1:0-18103 GCF_054786075.1 Treponema sp. R6D11
CTGCTATACCTCCTAATAAAAAATTTGACCCTCTTTTAAAAAGGGTCTTTTTCTTATCGTCAACCATTTTCAAATAATGACAATTTTTTACTTATTAAGTTATAATGAGTCATGGAATTACTTGCACCGGCGGGATCGCCTGAAGCGCTTGACGCCGCAATCGGCGAAGGCGCAGACGCTGTTTATCTGGGCTTAAAAGATTTTAACGCCCGTTTAAGAAGCGCTAATTTTACTTACGCGCAATTTGAAAGCGCTCTGCGTTCTCTGCATAAAATGGGAAAAAAAGTTTATGTTACGGTAAATACCGTTTTTGAACAGCGCGAAGCCGATAGAATGTACCAATTTTTAAAATATCTTACATCTCAAAGACCGGACGCGCTCATTGTTCAGGATTACGGCGTTATCGCAATGGCAAAGGCGGAATTTCCGTCTTTGAGACTTCATGCTTCTACTCAGATGAATATTGCGTCGGCAAGAGGAGCAAACGCACTTTCGCGTCACGGCGTTTCGCGCGTAGTTTTGGCGCGAGAACTTTCTCTGGAAGAGCTTAAAAGCGTTAAAAGCGAAACTAACTTGGAGCTTGAAGTTTTTGTCCACGGAGCGTTATGCATCAGTGTTTCAGGGCTTTGTCTTTTTTCAAGTTTTCTTGGCGGAAAATCAGCTAACAGGGGAATGTGTACTCAGGCGTGTCGCAGATTGTACCATAGAGCCGACGGCGAAAGCGGCTACTATTTTAGCCCAAATGATTTACAGTTATTGGAAAATGTACCGCAATTAGCCACCGCAGGAATCAGCGCGTTAAAAATTGAAGGGCGAATGAAAAGCGCGGCTTATGTGGGAACGGTAGTTTCCGCTTACCGACTTGTTGTGGACGCTGTCGCCAATGGCGATGAAAACGAAATTCAGCAAAGTATTGAACGCGGACAAGAAATTTTACGCAACGATTTTGCACGTCCAAAGACTCAGTATTTCTTTTTAGGGGGAACAAAAACCGCCGCGCAAAACAGCGAAGCGTTTGATTGGCTGAACCCAGCGCAGGACGGCGGCACAGGCATAAGTCTTGGAACAATTTTAAAAGTAAAAGGCGCGGACAATGAAAGACTAGCCCTTGTCTGTCCGCCCGCAGGAATTTCCATTTCCGTTAGAGATTCTGTGCGAATACATCACAGCGATGATTCAGGGAGAGTTTCCCATAAATTAACTTACGCGCAAAAAGACAGCGGACATTCCGGTTACTGGATTTCAGCGCCGGAAGGAGACAAAGGCGACCATGTCTACCTGATACAAATTAAGGAAATGCGAAAGCGTTATGCGCCAATAATTACTAAAGTGTCCGCAAGCAAGGGAACGGGCAGGGAAAAAGCCCCCTTTCCGCAGATACAGGTGCGCAAAAGCGAAGAGCGCGGCAAACATTCAAAAAATACCGAAACTTTTCCCGAAGGACTGTACATTGCCGTTTCCCGCCCCGAAGATTTTTTCATTTTGCAGTCTTCCCGTCCGCAGCGGGTAATGCTAACCCTTTCACGAAAAAACGCAAAGTATTTGTTAGACGACACTAAACCGCCCCTGCCGTTTAAACCCGCTGAAATTATCTTGACGCTTGACCCGTGGTTTCCGCAAGATATAGCCGAATATGAAAACGGAAAAGTAGCGCAGGAAATTGAGCAATTAACAGAAAGAGGCTATGCTCAATATGTATTGAATAATCCCGGACATTTTTCACTTTTCAGAGAGCATGAAAATGTAAAATTAATTGCGGGACCGTGGCTTTATACGTTTAATTCATGGGCGCTTTCGTTTGTTTCATCTTTGGGAGTAGATGCCTTTGTTTCTCCGTTGGAAAACAACAGGCAGAATTTGGAACGGACATTGGGCATGGAAAGCAGAAAAAAAGAAGACAAAAGCGGCAGAAAGAGGCAAAGCAAGAGCATATTACACTCTAAATTTTTTATTACGGTTTTTGCGTGGACTCCGTTATTCAATACAAGAGCAAATCTTAGCTCTGTTCTTAATTTTGATTCATTTGCGGATAATATGGACGAAGAATTTTTACTTGAAACAAGTCCCGAAGGCTCGCGCGTTTACCCCAAAAAATATTTTTCTATTATCGACAAAATTCCGTTTTTAAAAGAAGCAGGGTTCGGGCGTTTCATCATTGATTTATCGGGACAAGTATTAAAAAAATCAAACTACCGTGATTTAATGCGCTCTGTTAACGAAAACGCCCCCCTGCCGCAATCAAGCCGTTTTAACTGGAAAGACGGTTTTTACGCGAGCAAGGTTTAAATCTGCCATTTTTCGCTTGTGTCGCTTTGCATGATTGGGACTCTTTTCTCAATGTCCAATACGCGTACTTGCAAACGGCGCGTTGAACCTGTTCCCGATATGCCGATAACAACTATTGTATTAGCGCCAACCGCATTACCGATACTTATAAAATCATTGTCGCTTACATAACCTGACGTATTGAACTTTTGCTCCGCTTCGATTAATGCGGCGCTTTGCCTGTCGACGATTTTTATTCCTTTGCGAATAAATTCGGAAGTCAAATTATCAACAATCGCTACCGCCATAGAGTTGTTAATCGAATCGTTATAGATCCACACACGCGCGTTTTTGGGAAGAACTTTTTGAATCTCATCGCTCGCTAAGTCGGCAGCTTTTTTTGTCAGATCCCGCGTATCGCCGTAATCACTGGCAAGTATCGCCTGATCTTGTAAAATTTTATTTAAACGGGCAAGCACGTCTTTTGCCTTTGGGTTTCCAGTATCATTATAAGCTCTCTGCATAAAGTTAGCCGCAGTTTGTTCTTCACCAAACGATTCATAAAGAATAGACACGTTCTCCGCCGCGGCAATACTTTTATATCGATCATAAATCCCAAGATAGGCTTCAAGCGCCGGTTTGTAATTTCCGGCTTTTACCTGCGCTAACGCATTTTTCATTTCCGCCTTTAATTGTTTATCTTTTGTTTTTTCTTCCGCAAAAGTTCTGGTTTCAATAACCGTATGCGGGGCAATATCATTACCCACATATCTTAGCTGTCCATCAATAACATTCCTTGCAAGCTCAGACGAGGAAGGGTAATTTTCTCTGTTTGAAGAACTAGTACTGTTTTTCTTGTAAACCGGTCCGATAATTTTGCTATCTCTTGCAAGTACCAGTGAATATTCAAGTTCAACTTCCACTTTTGTGGTGTAATCGGTATAGTATATAGTTTCGCCTTCTTTGGTTTTGTACGATCCACTGTAGGTTTCATTCATTACATTTATCCGCGTTATCTTTCCGGTAAACTGAGCGTCAATATAACTTTCTATATTTTGATTACTCCTTTTAAGACGTTCAATCTCTGACGGATCTACAAGAGTAAAATAATTCAATTCCTGTATTTTTTTAGTTGTTACAGTAGTCGCATACTGAGCCATATCTCTGCCGATACCGATGTTGGATTCAAACGGCATAACGGCAATACGTTTAATACCGGCAGTGTTTAAAGTTGGCGGACGTTGCACCGCTAACCTAATAGAAGTTGCGCAAGCTGTCATTAGAAACATATTCACCACAATAAACAATGTCATGGTTTTTAAAATATTTTTATTTAACATATCGCCCTCTTTTTATTAGTATAAGATTAAATTTGTTAATTAATCAAGAGGCAGAGTATGACATCTGTCATATGACAGATGTCATATGACAAAACGCCCTACTCTGCCTCAATCCGGTACTTTTGCCGGAAAACTTTTAATAGCGGCTAAAATGCAACAGCTTCAACCTCCTTTTCTTCCATTGCCATAACCGCTTCGCCATTTTCTTCATCTTCATAATCGTCTTCAAAGGAAATTTCCGTCGCGGGTTTAACGTCCTTTTTAAATTCGGGACGAAACTCAACATGCTCTGCGACGATAGTAACCCTTGAGTGCGATTTGCCCTCAGGGTCGCTCCAGCGACTTTGTTTCAGGCGACCTACAACGCGCACGCCTCGACCCTTTTTGCCTTTTGCATAGCACGCTTCCGCAAGCTTAGACCAGGTTTCAACATCGAAAAAGGAAACTTCCTTTTCAAAGCCTGTATCCTGCTTGTAATAACGATTCGACGCAAGACACATTGAGCATACTTGCGTCCCTTTGGGAGTGGATCGAAGCAGAGGGTCTCTCACCAGATTGCCTTCGATTAAGATAGAATTGAGGTTGTTCATTTACATCCTCCTCTGTAAGATCCGGCAGCACTCTACCGCCGGCTAAGATTTTTTCACAAGAAAAAATCTTAGATACTATATATGGGTTGCATATGCATGGCGCTTGACCGAAATTCAAAAAATGTTATAGAATTTATAAAGAAATTTTAGGAAAGACTATTCGTTTGTATAGGTAAAAGGATATGTTGACAGTTTTACTTTTGATAATTATTTATACTTCTTTTATCAGTCTTGGATTGCCCGATTCATTACTTGGTTCGGCATGGCCCTCAATGTACAATTCATTGAATGTTCCGCTGCACTATGCCGGAATTATTTCCATGATTATCGCAAGCGGAACGGTTATATCCAGCGTATTCAGCGCAAGGATAATTAAAAGATTTGGAACGGGAATGGTTACGGCAGTAAGCGTATTGATGACTGCCGCAGCGCTTATAGGTTTTTCATTTTCAAGCTCATTTTACTTTTTGTGCCTCTTTGCCGTTCCGCTAGGATTGGGAGCCGGTTCCGTAGATGCGGCGTTAAACAACTATGTTGCCTTGCATTACAAAGCAAGACACATGAGCTGGCTTCATTGTTTTTGGGGAGTCGGCGCTTCTATAGGACCATTAATAATGTCGTCTTTTTTGATAAACAAAAATTCATGGAACTTGGGATACAGAACAATCAGCATTATTCAATTTTGCCTTGTTTTTATTTTATTTATTTCATTGCCATTGTGGGATAAAAAAACTGCGGAAAGCGAAGAAAAACAAAAATCGACAAATTTTAAAAATTTATTTTCTATTGTCGGAGTAAAGCAAATTCTTGTCGCCTTTTTTTGTTATTGTTCTTTGGAAACGATAACGGGACTATGGGGAGCAAGTTATCTGGTAAAAGAAAAAGGAATATCGCCTGAAATCGCCGCAAGGTGGATAACTTTGTACTACTTAGGAATAACAGCGGGACGTTTTATATCGGGATTTATAACGATGAAGTTAAACAATAAACAAATGGTTCGCTTGGGGCAAATAATAATCGGGTGCGGAATAATTACGCTTATTTTGCCGTTTGGAAACACCGCTCTTTTCTGCGGGCTTTTTATGATAGGTCTTGGTTGCGCTCCTGTGTATCCCAGTCTGTTACACGAAACTCCCGTAAATTTCGGCGCGGAATATTCACAGGCAATAATGGGAATACAAATGGGAAGCGCATATGTAGGAACCACAATAATGCCGCCAATTTTCGGCTGGCTTGCCTCATACATGAGCTTTAGCATATTCCCGATTTATATTGGAATAATTTTATTAATAATGATAATAACAGTTGAAGCGGTAAACAGAAAAAAATCATTATAGGGCGTATTTTACGATTTATTTTTTGAACTTTTGCTTGACTAACGCTAAATTTTTACTATAAAATAAGCTATGAAGTTTATAAAAAACTTAACAATTATTTTATCTCTGTGCGTATTGATCAGCGCGTGTAAAACTACCGATCGTGTAAAAGTAGAAGATTTTAAAGTAAACATGGATTCGCCGCAATTTACAATAGGAGAAGTTGATTTACAGTTAGATACATTAATGGGAATGGGTCCGTTAAAAAAACAAACTGTTACCGTATTATATTTCCCAAGGGAAGACGCTATTTGTTTAAGATACAAATATGAGTTTTACACATATAACCAATTTTGGGACAAAAGAAGTCGCCTTATATTTATAAACGCTTTGCAAAAATACAACGAAGATTACGAAGCTCGTAATTTGCAGAGGAATTACATCAAATCACAGCAAAAATACGGCACTGTCCGAGGCTATCTGGTTTGGCAACTGATGGTTTACACTATACAGTTATACGCCAATATGAATGTTGATTTAGGTTACACTTTCAAGGATAGATCGCCGTATTTTACAATATACCAGCGCGAAGCCGAATATACCGATAGCAGTGATAATAGGAGTAATGACAGAACAAGCCCCGCTTTATCATTGTATTTTACAAGAGCGCAAGCTGCGGAATTATCGGAAATATTTGATCAGTACATATTATCGGATATTAATTTGCCGGACGATTATGAAGAAGCCGATATATCCGGGAAAAAAGACAATATTCCCAAAGACGATTATTAGTTTTTATAATACTTTAGTTTCATTATAGACCCACTCGACTATTTTGCCGTGTAAGGTTAAAATGAAACATGGTACAAAAAGAAGAACTACAGCGATGTACGGCTATTATCGCTGAATGTAGACAAGAAATGGCGCGCCGGATTTCCGGTCAAAAGGAAATGGTCGACGGGCTTTTAATCGCCCTTGTCGCAGGCGGACATATTCTGCTAGAAGGCGTACCGGGGCTAGCAAAAACCCTTGCGGTTAAAAGCCTTGCGGAAATTACAGGGCTGGAATTTAAACGTATTCAATTTACCCCCGACCTTTTACCCGCCGACCTTACCGGAACAATGATTTGGGAACAGGCAAACGGTAAATTTTCAGTGCGCCACGGTCCTGTTTTTGCCAACGTAATTCTTGCGGACGAAATTAACCGCGCTCCGGCAAAGGTGCAATCCGCTCTTCTTGAAGCAATGGAAGAAAAACAGGTAACAATCGGGGAAGAGACTCATCTCCTGCCCGACCCTTTCTTTGTTCTTGCGACTGAAAACCCCATTGAACACGAAGGCACTTATTCCCTGCCCGAAGCGGAACTTGACCGCTTTTTAATGAAGTTGCTTATTTTTTATCCTCAGCCTGAGGAAGAATTGGAAATTGTTAAAAATAGCCCGCCTTTTTCCGCTTCTTCAGCTAACAAAGGAGCGGCGCTATCTCCCGTGCTTAACAGGGAAAAACTTGATCTTTTGCGCAACGCGGCTGATTCCGTTCATATTGACGAAGATATAAGCAAATATATTGTGTCTGTTGTAACCGCAACGCGTCCCGCATCTACGCGGCAGATTCTTGCCGAATTACAACAAAAAACGGAAAGTGCAAAAACAGGCGCAGATAGCGTGTATCGTTATGTGTCATTTGGGGCATCTCCGCGCGCTTCTATCGCACTGTACCGGTGTAGTCGTATTCTGGCGATGTTTGAAGGGCGCAATTATGTCAGCCCCGAAGACGTAAAAACCGCCGCTCTTCCGGTTTTGCGTCACAGAATTGTGCTTTCATACGAAGCGGAAGCGGAAGGCATGGACGCTGATGCCGTCATAACAAGAATATTAAGCCATGTCCCCGTTCCGTAAAAAAGTTTAATATGGAAACAAGCAATTTACTGCGAACTATTATAAATCTTCCTCTTTTTTCAAGAAATCTTGCGGAAGAAATGCTTGCCGGAAATTTCAGCTCTATCTTTAAAGGACAGGGTATGGAATTTGACGAAGCGCGGCACTATGAACCCGGCGATGACATTAGATCGATAGACTGGAACGCAAGCGCACGTTTTGGCGCTCCGTTTGTAAAAATGTACCGCGAAGAACGCGAGCTTACCATTTTACTCTTGCTTGATGTTTCCCCTTCCATGCACAGAACGCATATCGCGCATCAGGGGTTAAGCCCTTACGAACAGGCGCTAATCTGCGCGGCGTTAATCGCTTTTTCCGCAGAGCATACAGGTCAGCGGTTAGGAGCGTTTTTATTTGATAAAGATATAGAAAAAGTTTTTCCGCCGCGCAAAGGACGCAAATCTTTAATGTCGATTGTTATGACCGCGCTTCAGTATCAGAACAATATTTTGCCGCGCAGATCGCAGTACGGGAGCGACATAGCCTCCGCGTTAACGGGCGCGCAAAGACTTCTAAAAAAACGCTCGCTTGTCGTGCTTATATCCGATTTTTACAGCATTAATTGGGAACAGGAAATGGACAGCCTTTGCCGTAAACACGATGTAATAGCGATAAAAATTTCAGACCCTGACGAACTTCCTTTTAAAGGGCTTATAACTATGGAAGACCCTGAAACAGGCGTAAGAATAGAAGCCCCCGCCGGTCTTGATTCATTCAAAGAAAGCTGGGCAAGCTGGCTTGAAGAAAAATCTATTCATTGGGAATCACAATGCAAAAAAAGCGGGGCGGCGTTTTTAAAATTGTCCACGGAAACGGACGCGCCTTCCGCCCTGATAAAATTTTTCGGCAGCCGCTCGTTAAACAGGTACAGAAATCGGAAAAAGAAATGAAAAAATATTCATTTTTTATTTTATTTATTTTTTTAATAATTTGCTCTTTACACGCGCAAAATGGTAGCGCATATCTTATTCCGCGGCAAATATATGTGGGAGACCCTGCGTCTTTTGTTTTACCGCTTCCGGCTTCCGAGCAAAACGAAGATTTTGTTATTACATCATACGATAAAGATTTACTCCCATCAGACCCAAATATTGATTTTCACAGAGTAATTTTAGAACGGCGCACTACTGGAAGCAGATTAATAATTGAATTTACTCCTTTTGCCGCCAGTGTTCTGACATTGCCCGGCATACAAATAGGAGACGAATATTTTTTTGGGTTAACCATTACAGTAAATTCATTGATAGACCTTCGCTCAGATCCTGTGCTTTCCGCGCCCGCCTCCGCTCTTGCGATACCTGGAACCGCGGCAATGCTTTATGGTTCAATGGCGGGCATTGTTCTTTTTATTTTGCTGACGTTTTGGTTTATCTTCAGGGGACGTGCGGTTATCGGTAAATTGCGTAAAAAATGGAAACGGCTTAGACTTTTTAAAAACATGAAAATTACGCAAAAGCGCCTTTACAAGGCGTTATCAAAAGGCGCGGAAAAAAGAGAAGTTCTTGATAAACTTTCCAATGAATTTAAAGTTTTTCTTTCTATCCTTACCGAAAACGATTGCCGCGCCATGACAGCCCGCGAATTTATAGAATTTTTCTCTAAGTTGCCAAAAGATTTGTTTGCGGCGCAGGAAGACACCGCATATTTTCTTGGGAGTTTTTTCCGTAAGTGCGATGAACTTCGCTTTTCCGGCTCTGACATTGACGTTAAGACTATACTTCATTTGTTATCTGAGCTTAATCTATTTACTTGCGCTCTAGAAAAAAGCGAGAAAAATAAACCAAGGAGGGTGGCGTGAATTTCGGTTTTGATAACATATTTATATTTATCTGCGCTTTTTTTATCATTCCGTTCGCCTCGATTATTTTCTCGCGCATGAAAGACCCTTTTGTGGCGGCTATTCCTTTGGGTGCGCCAGGCGGAACTCCTTTTAAAACTTCACATATAAACGGCATTGTCAAACTGCTAAAATTTTTAGAGTTAATAGGATTATTTTTACTTTTTTTCAGCGCGGCGGGTCCTTCAATGAAAACTGCGGAAATTGTCTGGTTAAACAGGGGCGCGGATATTATTTTTATTTTGGACGTAAGCCCAAGCATGGCGGCAATCGACATGGACGGGAAAAATCGTTACGAAGCCGGTAAAAAATTAATTACCGAATTTGCGAACAGGCGTCCTACAGACAGCATTGGGCTTGTAGCGTTTGGCGACGACGCTGCCCTACTTCTCCCGCCAACTTCGGACAGGCAGGCGTTGGAAACGCGTCTTGAGCAACTTAAAATAGGAGAAATGGGAGATGTTACCGCTCTCGGCATGGGAATTGCAGTCGCCGCATATCACCTTGATAAATCTACCGCCAAGCGAAAGATTGCGGTTTTAATTACAGACGGAGAAAGTAACGCAGGTTCCATACACCCTGAAACAGCGGCGGATTTGTTACGGGAGCTTGGCATATCATTTTGGGTTATTGCCGTAGGTTCAATGGGAGAAGTGCCTATAGATTATGTTGATCCACATACAAAAATACGGCGCACGGGCATTTTTGATTCCCGTTATGACACGGAAAGTTTAAGACGTTTAAGCGCAGTGGGAGGCGGCAATTTTATTACCGCCGTAAACGCGGATGCTTTTTCTGCGGCTTTTTCACAGTTAGACGACGCTGAAATTACAGTGCAAAGATCCCGTGTCATAAACCGCATGACTTCTGTTTCGTTTCAATTTTTATTAGCCGCCGTCATTTTATTAGTGGGCGTTAAAATAATAAGGCGGTTTATATTGAGGGCTATGGTATGACATTTGACAACGATCTTAAAAAGAAATTACTGGTCTCTGCTATTTTATTTTATTTATTTTTAGCTTTTGCAGTTATCGCGCTTATTGGTCCAAAATGGGGAGTAGGTTACGCGCCTATGGAATACCGCAAAGGGCTTGACGTTGTTTTTGCCATTGATATTTCGCGCAGTATGGACATTCGTGACGCGCAAACAAGCTCTCAAACAAGAGCACGCGCGGGTTTTCAGTCCCGTCTTGAGCGCGGCATTTCTATCGTTAAAGAAAGCGTTACCGCTGTTTCAGGAGCGCGTTTTGCCGCCGCTATAGGTCGCGGAAGGGGATATTTGGCAGTCCCATTAACCTACGACAGCGAAACCGCTATGCTTTTCCTTGACTCGCTGAATGTTTCTTCCATGACAGGAAGAAGTACAAATCTTGAATCATTAGTTGACGCGGCGGCAGACGCTTTTCAATCATCATCTCCCGCGCGTAAAGTAATTGTCCTTGTTTCTGATGGCGAAGCTCATGCCGGAGTCTTAAGAAACGCGGTTAACCGTTGTGTTAAAGACGGTATTATATTAAATACTGTAGCCGTCGGCAGCGATGAGGGCAGACAAATAACGACGCTTGCTAACGACCCTGATTCTCCATCTGTAACCAGCAGAAGAGATTCAGCCGCAATGAGAGCCGCCGCAGAAAGAGCAAACGGCATTTACATTGACGCAGTTCGCGAAGACGCAGGTTCTGCGCTTTCTTCGCAGCTTCTTTCACTTGCACAGGAAACAGGAAACGGAAACAGGAAACAGGAGCCAAAGCAAAGAAGACCGTTGTTTATCATACTTGCCATTATTTCCTACGGCGCGTCAAAATTTGTTACGCGTCAATCACAGGGGAAACCGCTACGACGACTATCCGCCGCTTCGATTATTGTACTTTTATTTTTTACTTCCTGTTCCGATGGCAAACTTCTTCTACTTCAAGCCAACTACTTAAATGTGTTGGGCAGATATGACGAGGCTCTTGCCTCATATTCAAAAGCGTTAAATTACGAAGATTCCGCTCCTTACGCCGAATACGGGTTAGGTCTTACTTTTTATCAACTTGATGAAGAAAAAGCCGCGTTAAATCGTTACAGCGATTCGCGTAAACTGCTTGAAAAATATTCGAGTAACGAACACAGAGAACTAAGGTTCAGGAATAGCTACAATTCAGGCGTAATATATTTTGAGGAAGGCGACTATCATTCCGCCGCCGATTCATTCAAAGAGGCGTTAAGAACAGACCCAAGAAGACTGGACGCAAAACGCAATTTGGAATTAAGCCAAATGTCAATATCGATGGAAACAAACACAGAGAGCAAAACAGGAAACCGCGAAGCAAGCAGAGAAATCCTTTTTGAATACATAAAACAAGACGAACAGCAAAAGTGGAAAAGCCGAGAATGGACACCCGAAGAAAATTATACGGGACCGGATTATTAAAAACCGCTTGACAAAATACAAATATCGGATATAATAAATATTATGGTATCCGATATATTGAACCCTGACCTGCTTAAAAGTATTGAGGGGAAAAAACGAGAATTAGACTCTTTTAGACCTTTTTCGGCTGAAATAGTGCGAAAATTGGAAGAACAATTTATTGTAGAATGGACATATAATTCAAACGCCATTGAGGGAAATACTCTAACATTAAAAGAGACTGAATTGGTAATAAACAGAGGTTTAACAATAGGCAAAAAACCTTTAAAAGAACATTTTGAAGCAATAAATCACAAAGAGGGGATTCAATATTTATACGATTTTGTAAAAAAGAAGAAAGAATTAAGCGAAGACATAATATTAGCATTACACAAAATAATACTAAAAAATATTGATGATACTGAAGCCGGACATTATAGGACTTCAAATGTTATGATAACAGGAGCGATACATATTCCTCCATCGGCAATAAAAATTAAAAAATTGACGAGCGAATTTTTTGAATGGTATTACAAAAACAAAAAGAAATTATCCATTGCCGAACTTGCCGCATGGGTACATTATAAAATAGTCCATATTCACCCTTTTATTGACGGAAACGGACGAACTGCGCGATTAATAATGAATTTAATACTGATTCAAAACGGCTATCCTCCGGCGGTAATTTTAAATGTTGACAGACAAAAATATTATCGTGCGCTAAAAGACGCGGACAGAGAAAAATATAATGGTTTTATGAATTTTATTGGGCGTTCAATAGAGCGTTCATTACTAATTTATTTAAACGCGTTAAAAAGCAAGGGCGATAAAAAAGATAAATACGGGTACATAAGTTTACAAGAAGCCTCAAAATTGTGCGATTACGGAATAGAATATTTATCTTTCTTGGCAAGAACCGGAAAATTACAAGCTGTCAAAATACGCCGGAATTGGATGACAACAAGAGAAGCTATACTGGAGTATGCGGAGAAAGTGAAATCTAAATCCTGATGATCAAATAATTTTACCACGAACCTCACGAACCAACACGAACTTTTATCTCATATCTTGTCGTTGTTCGTGATAATATCTTTATTTAAAACAATACCCTATCGCCAAGTCAGGTTTTATGTAAAAACTAAGACCAGGAAAAACAATTGCTCCAATATAAGTACCTGTACAGAAATATATGCCTATTGGTGTTACAAATTTCCAGCCAATATTTAAACCGGCGGGTATCCCCCACCCAGGCTCCAACCAACTATCAACAAATCCTGTTCCTCCGCCAAGATAAAAGCCTCCAACACTATTGGGCCAAAAATAATTAAATGTTGCTAAAACATTTGGCAAACCCCAAAAACCAATATGTACTTCACTATTAAAATGTCCCTTGCCAAACTCAAGGCAGAGTGGCATATAACTACCCAAAAGACCACCAGGATTAGCGTTAAATGCAAAAATAAACTTGTCAGGATCCATAGCCGGAGTTACAGGTTTTTTCTGCGCCGGTTTGGCTTCGGCGTTGATTATTTCCTGATTGCCATTTTGGTATCTTATGGAAAGAACTCTGTCTGCCGGAATTACAATCGTTGGTCCGTCTAAATTGTTGAACCGTTTGTACCTGATTTCCGTCGGAGATATTTCAGACACCTTTGCCTCTATCATACTTCCGTCTCTTAAAACGATTATGTCCTGTGCGGCGACAGAACATATCCCAATAAATAAAAAAATAGCCGTAAAAATAAAAAATGACTTCATACATCGACCTCTCTCATATTGATATATCCTTATATTTGGATATTTGATACCTCAATCGAGGTATTTTATTAAATTAAACACTTCAATAGTAATATTGTCAAGCTAATAATACTGAAATTGCTATATTTTTATCTAATGAAACCTAGTTTTAAGACAAATTTACGGGCGGAACTTGATTATCTTGGGTTAACGGTTAAGGAGTTAAGCGAAAAAACAGGTATTGCAAAGGGAACTTTGGACTGTTATCTGGGGGTAAGAGCGTCAATGCCCCCCGCCGATATTGCCGTAAAAATCGCCAACGCTCTTGGCGTAACTGTTGAATATCTTGTAACAGGCAAAGAATTAAAAAAACAAGACAAACTATTAAATCATAATGTCCGCTCTATAATTCAAATATTGACCGAACTAGGCGAGAAAGATATTGATACAGTACTAGGACTTTCTAGAGTTTTGAAAAATCAGTCTGATAAGAGATAATACCGAAAGAGTTCATTTCAATGCGCGAATAATCATAACATCGCCGAAGTTCAGCCGTTTTGCCAAAAAATCCGCTACCCTTTTTACCGTCTTTGGCGCGATCCCCGCGGCTAGTCCGCCCCAGGAATGGCAGCTAACAACTTTAAAGCCTGTTGTTTTTAGCATTTTTGACAATGTGCGCCTTGAAAATAAATAAAGATGATCAAAAATTGCGGAACGCCAGCGGCTGCCGAAAAGACGGGATTGGAAACCGCTAATATCGGGAGTTGTAATAAAAATGTTGCCGTTGTTTTTTAAAATGCGGTATGTTTCTTCCAAAAATGTTTTTGGCTCGTTTAAGTGTTCAATCAAATGGGACGCAAGAATTACATCAAAACTGTTATCGGGAAAATGATTTTCTTCGAGCGGGATATTTCGCACGTCAAGTTTACGCTCATTCTTAGCGTAATCGGCGGAAGGAGAGATTTCCACTCCTGTTACACGCCATCTTTTGCCGCGAAGAAGGTCTATCAATGCTCCTGTGGCGCAACCGATGTCAAGAATTGAAGGGGTTTCCGCATTCTGTTCAGCGGCGGCAAAGAGCGTTTTTTCCAACTTGGAAAAACCAGCGTCCTTTAACGCTAACTGTTGGAGTTTAAGAAAAGTAGCTTCGTTTTCCAGTTCGTAGGAAAGATAATCTTTTCCGTAAATGTCGCTGTAACGCGCTAGTATTTCATTTTTATCGGGCTGGGGGTTTCTCTGCACAAGTCCGCAATGTTTGCACCTTACAAATGAAAATCCCTCGCAAATAAGAGCAGGTTTAAAAATTACGCCGCCGCAAAGGGCGCACGGACGAGTTTCGCTCTTTCCGGCGCTAACCGGCATTGACCATGTTTTCACTTAATTACTCAATTTATAATCAAGCGGTTTACTACACTGCGAGTAGCGCCGGATATATCCTGCACGATAATTTCCATTGTTACTTGTCCGCGAGTCAAAAAAACTTCGGTGGCTTCAAAGGACGGAAACCCAGAGTATATCTGCCTTGCGGAAACAAGTCCGTTACGATAAACCATTAACACTCCGTCTCTTGCCGAAACAGCCTCAAAGTTTAGGGCACTTACTTCCGTTCCATTTATCAGGCAGACAATTCTTTGCGGCGCAAATTGACGGGCAGCCGCATTTGATGTTAGCGGCGCTCCACCTGCAGCGTTAACAACCACTTTATAACGTCCCTGTGTTAGGTTACGCGACTGCATCATTATTCCCTGACTGTTTTTTAAATCTACGGAAAGTATCTGCGGAGGACGGGCTTCGCGCGCCGGAGTAATTATCATTGAGGGATTTATCCAACGGCGCTCGCGTCTGTCAAAGAGCATAAAATAAAATCCGTTTTGCGATGACCAGCCGGAAACTCCTGAAGAGGCGATTGCCTGTTGTTTTCCAACCTGTGTTTCGGCAATTGTAGTAATAGGTTCCGCATAACGGCTGTAAATACTGATTAATCCGTCGCCGTGATCTATAGCCGTCCACGCTCCCAGCGGAGACGGAAGACGCGATGCATTGTCGTTCTTTTTTC
This sequence comes from Treponema sp. R6D11, assembly GCF_054786075.1. Lineage (NCBI taxonomy): Bacteria > Pseudomonadati > Spirochaetota > Spirochaetia > Treponematales > Treponemataceae > Treponema > Treponema sp. R6D11. Next base: position 15,474 of record NZ_BDHD01000033.1, read on the forward strand.
GTGAAAAAATAATTTCTCCGCTTTCGGCGGCAAGCACGTCCGTCCCTCCGCTAAAAACCATTCCTAAAACAGGAAGTCCCCTGTCATTGGAACCGAAATTACGGACAAGAGCGGCGTTCTCGGAGGGCCAATTTAACGCATGTACTGAAAAAATAACGCAAATATAAATTAAAATCGCCGTTATGCGTAAAATAAACTTTCTCATTTTATTTTTCCTCCAAAGAAAAGGAAATTAACGTAGCTCCTCCGCCTGTTACAACTGTAGAGCTTTTTCTGCTAAGGAAAACATCATCGCTTTTAAACAAAGCTCTTAAAAAAACCAATTCCGTGTTTCCCAAAAACCCAAATAAACCTTCACGCGGAAATTGAATTCCCGTAAGTTTTTTTTCCTGACCAGGATGGGAAGTAATCAAAAATAAAACCCCCTGGTCTCCTGAACCGTCAACGGCGACAATATTTCCGTCCAACGGAATAAATATTCCGCGTCTGGATTTAATAGTGTAACAACCTATTCCCCCGTCGCGTTCAAAAACAACGCGGCGATCATCGTCAACAAATAAAATATATACAGGTCGTCTGAATCCGTTTCCTAAAAATTCATGGTATACTATTTTATATTCGCCGCCTGCGCTTCCAAAACGTTCAAACAATAAAAAACGCTGTTGCTCTACACCGCATACAATTCCAATATGGGAGCCGTCTTTAGAAATTGCGCAACCCAAAATTACAGAATAACGCGAACCGCCCGGTTCAAAATAATAAAGACGCTCTCCGCTAGAATTAAAAACTTCAACCGCTCCGTCAAGAGATCCCGTCACCACAGTTTCAGAAGTAGCGTCTATGCATGTAAGGGGAGCGCCGAATTCATAAGTCCACAGGACATTTCCGTTTTCGCTTATCTGAGACAACGAATTCTGCTCGCTGCCAAGAATAAAAATTCTGTCGCCTAACAAAACAGGATACCCTCTTGTGTTTTCAATGTTAGTTTGTTTATCGTTTAAAATATTATTAATTACGATATTTGCGGGTTCCGCGCCGTACTCTGTCCACATATTGGGGCTAAGGTAAATATCGCTAATTTTTGATCTGTTTACGGCAAATTGTCCCTGCGCATCGACATAACCAAACCGCGAACCTAATGTGAAAGGAAGAAGAGTGTCGGATAAAACAGAAGCGTTAACCACGCTGTCTGAAAGTGCGGTTTCATCTTGCGCATAAGAAGTTTGAGAGTTTGCGGACAATGACCTTATCCACCTGTGGGAAAGCACAGTTTCGCGGGGAATAGGACGCGCGGCTATAAGAAAATAGACAATAAAAATCAAAATGATTATAAATACTTTTGCGGTACTCTTTTTCTGCGCCAAGGAAACACCTCTACCTAATTAATAACTTTCATTATATAATAGAAAAAACAAGGAGACAAGCATGATCGATAATAATAAAATGGAGCAATTATTTGCCCAAGCAAGGCAAATTGCGGATAAGGCTTACGCTCCCTATTCAAACTTTAGGGTAGGCGCGGCGTTACTATGCGAGGACGGAACTGTTATTACAGGCGTTAATGTGGAAAACCGCTCTTTTGGGCTTACAATCTGTGCCGAAAGAAACGCTATTTGCGCCGCAGTCACTAGGGGGCATTTGCGTTTTGCCGCCCTTGCCATCTCTACCCCCGATTCCGTTGAACCTACCGGTCCCTGCGGCGCTTGCCGTCAGGTAATAAGCGAATTTATGCCCCCTGATGCCCCAGTACGTTTTGCCGGAAACAGCGGAAAACAGGTAAATACCACTGTAGGCGAGCTTTATCCGTTTGATTCCTTGCATGAGCTAAAAGGTTGAATCTGTTAGCAAATATTGACATTTATTACCATACTATGTCATAATGTACGTTATGGCAGATGACGATATACTTACCTTGGAAGAAGTCGCAAAGTACCTGCGCGTATCGGAACGGACAATCTACGATTGCGCTCAAAAGGGCGAAATTCCGGCGGGAAAGATAAGAACGGCTTGGCGTTTTAAAAAGTCGGAAATTGACAAATGGGTCAATGAAAAACTGGTATCCACTTCCTTAAACCCGCAGATAACTCCCGTAAACGCGGAATCTATTCTGTCGCCGCACCGCGTAATTTTTATGAATTACTCCAACAAAAGAGACGCGCTTTTAGCTCTGGCGGAAAATCTCGCAGCCGCTCCGCAGGTAAAAAACAGACAGGAGCTTTCCACGGAAATTTTAAAACGCGAAGGGTTGATGAGCACTGCCATTGGCTGCGGGATTGCCATTCCGCATGTTCGCCTTGCCTCGATTACAGATCTTGTAGTTTCTGTCGGCGTAAGCCGTACAAATATTGTCGATTTTTTCCCTTTGGACGACGAACCTGTAAACCTTGTTTTTATGATTGCGGCGGCGCAAAGTCAACACGCCTATTATTTACAAACATTGTCGTGGTTCAGTACCCGCCTGAAAAATAAAAAGTTAAGAGACTCTCTTTTGCAAGCGCAAACAGAACAACAGGTATACGATCTTTTAGTCAAAAACAACGCCTAACCAGTGGTTTGGATCGCTTACATCTTGCGCTATCAATCCAATATCGACATCAGCCGTAGTTTCCGCCACAAGCCACTTTGTTCCG
>NZ_BDHD01000034.1:0-17827 GCF_054786075.1 Treponema sp. R6D11
GGGGCAACGGGGCGCTTTCCTGCCAAGTTCAAGGCGGCTGTCCAAAATCCAGCCGTGGGCGGCCTCGATTTTTTCCCGCAGTTCCGCCTGGTTCCCCCCCAACTTATCGTAATCGGCGGCAGGATCCCCGAACGCCTCGCTTACCCTTTCAAATTCCGCGGAAAGGGCGAATAGCTCTTTCGCCTCCCCCCCCCCCGTGTTTTTCAGTCCTATAACGGACAGCAAGCTATTTTTCACCAATCTTTTAACGTCATATTTTTTATTTTAGGAGGAAAAAAATGAAATTACGTTTTCGCTTAACTTTAATATTTGGTCTGTTTAGTGTTGGAATCATCGCGTTAGTGTCTGTAATATTGCTTAGGCAGGCGCGGCTTTTACAAACAGAGGTTTCCCTTGAAAACACCAAAAACATCTGCTATGCCGAATCTATCAATATGCAGGTGGAGCTTGAGGTTTTTATGGATGTTATCGATACAATTTCAAAAATATACAGCTCTTTTGAACAAATAGATATGAGAATAAGGCGGAATTATTTTGACAATATCATCTTAAGCGCCGTTAGATCGAATCCAAACTTTATCGGAATTTACTCGGTTTGGAAACTGGGGATAATAGATAATGGTCCTCCTGTTTACAGCACCCTGTACACCCGTGAACATGGAACAAAGGAAAAAGATATAATCACACGTTACGATTTTTCAGTGTGGAATAAATCGGAATACGAACGCTGCCAGGAGTCAATTAAAAACAACGAGGCATGGCAGTGGATGCTTCCGTTTCCCATACCTTTTGTTAATAGGGGAAATGATACATGGGTTGTATTTATGACCGCTCCGATTATTGATCTCAGCACCGGGGAACTTTACGGTTTTGTAGGTGTTGGAGTAGATCTTAAAACGCCGCAGGAACACATTGAAAATCTTTCACCCTATGGTACAGGCAAAGCGCAACTTATCAGTACTAATGGCACTATTGCAGCCGATAGAGATAAAAGTAAAATAGGCGGAAATTTCCACGATGCTTCATTAGACCTTATAGGAGCTGAAGGCGTAAAACAATTAGAAGATTCATTAAGCTCTGGAGAATATCATCAGATTTTATATAACGGGAATATAGTTGTAACTTATCCTGTTCATGTTGGAACTACCAAAACTTATTGGTCGATAGTTGTTGAGGTTCCAGAGAAAACCGTATTGGCGGGAGTATACCAAATGCGGATCTTTACCGTTCTTTTCGCTTTAGCCATGGTGCTTATTACATCTGCAATTGTTTTCACTATAATTGTTTATTCAATGAAGCCCATTGAAAAAGTGGCGCTGTACCTTAAGGATATTGTCGATACCGGCAATTCACAAAGTTTAAACCTGACAAAATCATTAACAATTAAGAGCAGTGACGAAATAGGAGATCTTGCCCGCGACTTTAACTTTACAGTGGAAAAAATAAGAAACCTTGTAAGAACAATAAAATATAAAATCAATGGACTTAACCATACCAGTTTTGAACTTTCCGGTAATATGGGCAAAACATCTACGGCAGTGGAAGAAATTAGCTCGCACCTTGACAGCATGAAGAACCTCATGGTTAATCAGGAAAGCGGCGCAATCGAAGCAGGCAAGGCGGTAGGTGATATTAAGACAAATATTGACAATTTGAACAAGATGATAGAAGAACAAACAGAAAGCGTAAACAGGTCGTCTTCCGCCATTGAGGAAATGACAGCTAACATTAATTCAGTAACAAAAACGCTGGTTGAAAACAGCAAAAATGTCAGTGCGTTAACCGAAGCGTCGGAGAACGGCAAAACAGGACTCCAGGCGGTCGCACAGGAGATACAGGAAATAGCCCATGATTCCGAGGGGCTTCTTGAAATAAACTCGGTAATGAACAATATCGCAAGCCAGACAAACCTGCTTTCGATGAACGCCGCGATTGAGGCGGCGCACGCTGGAGAAGCTGGCAGGGGTTTTGCCGTTGTAGCCGACGAGATACGCAAACTTGCGGAATCGTCTGGACAACAATCAAAAACCACTGCGGCGATGCTGAAAAAAATAAAAGCGTCCATAGACAACATTACTAAATCATCTAACGAAGTATTGGAACGTTTTGGCGCTATAGATTCAAGCGTAAAAACGGTTTCCGAGCACGAGTTAAATATCCGCAACGCGATGGAAGAACAGGAAGTAGGCGGAAGGCAAATACTTGAATCCATAGGCAGATTGCGGGACATAACGTCTTCAGTTAAAAAAGGCTCTGATGACATGGAACAATCAGGCGAAACTTTGGTAAAAGAAACAGATGAATTTATAAAAACTAGTAAAGAAACAACAGAGGGTATGAATGAGATACTTAAAGGCATTAACCAGATAAATGTTTCGGTAAACCATGTTAACGAGATGAGTTTGGAAAACAACAAAAACTTTGAATCATTAAAGAGTGAAACGGAAAAATTTAATGATAGCACCGGAAACGAGAAGAAAAAGATCCTCATGGTAGATGACGATGTTATCCATCTTGAAATGGTGGGAGAGGTATTAAAGAATGAATATGATATAACAACCGCAAAATCGGGCAAAGATGCGCTTGGCTTATTTTATCAGGGACTTGTTCCGCAACTTATATTATTGGATTTGATAATGCCGGACATGGACGGATGGAATACCTATGACAGAATAAAAGCGATAGGCGGCTTGCATGATACCCCGATAGCGATTTTTACGGTTTCCGATGACCCAAAAGACATAGAAAAGGCGCGCGAAATGGGAGCCGTTGATTACATCAAAAAACCCTACGATAAAGACGACCTGATAAACAGAGTTGGGAAAATCATGAATAAATAAGGCAAAAAACATTTTTCCTTGACAAAAATAAAAGAAAATAGGATAATAATGCCTAGAGCTTACCTCGCAACAAACAGTTGGAATAAAGGAGCAAAAAATGAAGAAAAGAATAATAGTTATCCTGTTGGTATTATTTTTGACAGGTAATGTTTTTGGACAAGGGCTTGGTTTTCAAGCTATGGAAGACGGCGGAAAAATAACCATAACAGGATACGTTGGAAAAGAGAAATACCTAACAATCCCTGGAACAGCCAATGGAATGCCCATAGTTGCAATTGCGAAAGAGGCGTTTCGCGGCAAAGGACTTATCAGCATTACCATACCGGACAGCGTTACGGCTATTGGGGATTCCGCATTTGCCGGAAATGAGCTTATCAGAGCTAACATAGGCAACGGCGTTACAACTATTGGCGAGCGCGCGTTTTCAAACAATAAATTGACCAGTATTGTCATACCCAATAGCGTTACAGTTATTGGTGAGAGCGCTTTTTTCGGTAACCAACTGACAAGTGTTACCATAGGCAACAGCGTTACGACTATTGGAAATTTTGCGTTTTCCGAAAGCCAAATAACCAGCCTAACTTTACCCAACAGCGTTATAAATGTTGGGGAAAAAGCGTTTTCCGGAGGTAAATTGACCAGCATTACTATTGGACCAAATGTAAAATTAAATCGAGAATCATTTCCCGATTCTTTTATAAATACCTATAATAATGTTGCCGGAACATATACCAGACCAAGTATTAGCAGTACCACTTGGACTAGGGGCTTAATTACTTTCTAGGTAACGCAATAGTAATAAGCATAAAATTTTCTCTTTACATACTCCAAAATAAGCAAAGATGGCAGTGGTGTGTCCAAGATCGGCGATAGCGCAATTGAAAAAACGTAATTTATATAATATAATGAAAGCCGTGGTCTGATATAAGGAATATTTATGGATAAGGATACTTTGTCAAAGGTAAGTGACGGCGCTTCTGCGGCTATGCTCGAAAAAAGCCGCGCCGATTGCGTTGACACTTGTTTTGATCGGGCGGAAACTCAACAGGCGCAGTGCGGTTTTGGCAAAAGCGGCGTTTGTTGCCGTATTTGCCACATGGGTCCGTGCAGGATTACGCCTAAGTCGCCTAAGGGAATTTGCGGCGCGACTGCCGACACAATTGCCGCCAGAAATTTCCTCCGTGAAGTTGTAGGCGGAACAAGCGCACATTCGGATCATGGGCGGCATTTGGTATTGAAGCTAAGAGAAGTCGCGCAGGGGAAAGCGCCCGGCTATCAAATTAAAGATGAAAAAGCTTTACGCCGAGCCGCAAAACTTTACGATGTGGAAGAAGAGGGTAGAAGCGCTGAGGAAGTCGCTCTGGAACTTTCAAATATATTCCTTAACGAATTTTCAGAACAGGAAGGTTTTTTAAAAACTTTAAAATTAGCGCCCAAAAAAAGACAGGGTATTTGGGAAGCGACTGGCATTAAACCAAACGGAATAGATCGCATGGTAGTTGAGGCGATGCATAGAACAACGATGGGCGTTGATCACGATTACCTTAACTTGCTTCATCACGCCCTTCAAGTGTCCCTTGCGGACGGCTGGGGCGGCTCAAGAGTAGCGTCAATTTGTTCCGATATACTTTTTGGAACTCCGTCCCCTGTAAAAAGCGCCGCGAATTTCGGCGTGTTAAAAAAAGATACGGTAAACATTTTAATTCACGGACACGAACCCGCCCTTTCTGAAATACTTACGACTGTCGTATCTGATCCTCAAATTGTTGAATACGCTAAGGCGGCAGGAGCGAAGGGGATTACTTTAGCAGGTATCTGCTGTACCGCCAATGAAATTTTAATCCGCCACGGCGTTCCGCTTGCCGGAAATTTTTTACAACAGGAATTGGTAATAGTAACCGGCGCGGTCGAGATGATGATAATAGACGTACAATGCTGTATGCCGAGTCTTCCAGACGTAGCGAAAAATTATCACACGGAAATTATTTCCACCGCCGACATTGCCAAAACTATCGGCGCAAGCCATGTCAATGTAGAGCATGGCGGCGATCCTGTAAAAAACGCTAAGGAACTTGTAAAACGCGCCATTGATAATTTTAAAAATAGAGATTCATCGAAGGTAAATATTCCTGCGGACAATGAAAATCTTGTCGCGGGTTTTTCAGTTGACGCGATAAAATATATGCTTGGCGGTCGTTACCGCGCTTCTTTCCGTCCGTTGAATGACGCAATCATAGCGAACAGAATTCTGGGTATCGTAGGAATTGTCGGCTGTAATAACACAAAGCAAAAAACGGACGATTATACAAATACGCTTACCCGAGAACTTATTAAACGAAATATTCTAGTACTGCAAACAGGTTGTTCGGCTATTGGGAGCGCGAAGGCGGGGCTTTTAAAACCGGAAGTCGCGTTAGAGCAGGCAGGCGCAGGGCTTAGGGAAGTTTGCGAAACTGTAGGCATTCCGCCTGTCCTTCACCTTGGAAGTTGCGTAGACAACTCAAGAATTCTTGAAGCCGCGGCGGAAGTTGTTTTTGAGGGCGGACTTGGAGACGACATTGGCGGTTTACCGGCAGTCGGCGTTGCGCCTGAGTGGATGAGCGAGAAGGCGGTCGCGATTGGCTGTTACTTTGTCGCAAGCGGCGGTGGTGTAGTGCTTGGGAACCCTTTTTTTGTTTCAGGTTCGCAAGCCGTCAGCGATTATCTTCACAACGAAGTTAGAAAAGAATACGGAGCAAGTTTTCATTTTATTGACGACCCTTTAAAGGCGGCGGATCGTATTGTAGAAATAATCAATCAGGCAAGAGACGCGCTTGGAATTAACAAAAAAGCTGAACGCAAACTCTTCGATATGAAAGACAGGAGGGCAATGTAATGTCAAAGCTTATTTGTACCGGCGCAATTGACGGAGCAGTCGCCTTTGTCGCCCAAGCTGTCAACAAGTTAGATGAAGCGATAAAACAAAAAGGTTTAGATTGTCCTGTAGGTTTTCCCGATACCAATTATTTTTTGCCTGTCATTTATTCTTTTACAGGCAGACAAATGAAAACTCTTGCCGACTTACGCAGTATTCTGGAAGAAGCAAAATCGCTTTTGCCGGCAAGACCTGCCGAAAATGTTTGGTTGCCGTATCTTGGCAGCGCGCTTGACGCTGGAGTCGCGGCTCTTTTTGCGTGCGAAGTAATCGAGGCTTGCAAATACCTTATCGGTCCGAATCCCATAGACGGCATTTGGCTTGGAGCGGCTAACGATGTAATTATGCGCGAGCGAGGAATTGAGTTTGTAGACGGAACCGCTCCCGGTTTTGCCGCAATTACGGGAGCAGCGCCAGATAACGCCACGGCTGTAAAAATTGCTAAGGAATTACAGCAAAAAAATCTTTATGTGTTTATGGGCGGCTGTACAAACGGCGTGCAATTTGCGGAGCAGTTAGCCGCCGAAGGCGTACAACTTGGTTGGGAGACCCGCCTTGTACCTTTTGGGCGCGATGTCTCTTCGTTGATTTACGCGCTTGGTTTTGCCAACAGAGCCGCGCTTTCCTTTGGCGGAGTAAAGCCGGGCGATTATGAGGCTAACTTAAAGTATAACAAAAATAGAATATTCGCGTTTGTCATTGCGTTAGGTGAAGTAACAAACGACAAATATGCGGCGGCGGCGGGGGCTATTAATTACGGCTTCCCCGTTATTTCAGACACCGATATTCCTGAAATTCTGCCGACCGGCGTATGCACTTATGAGCATGTAGTTTCAAAAGTGCCGCACGATAAAATTGTAGAGAAAGCCCTTGAAGTACGGGGCTGTAAAATAAAAATAGTTAATGTGCCGATACCTGTTGCTTACGGTCCTGCGTTTGAGGGCGAGAGAATCCGCAAAGAGGACACCCATGTTGAATTCGGCGGCAATAAAACCCTTGCTTTTGAATTTGTTACAAGCGCGGATTATGACTCGATTAGCGACGGCGAAATTAAAGTTATCGGTCCCGACATTGACACTGTGCAACCGGGCGGCAGATTGCCCCTTGGCATTTGGGTGGAAGTAGCCGGCAGAAAAATGCAGCCTGATTTTGAACCGATACTTGAAAGGCAGATTCATCACATGGTCAACGGAGCGGAAGGAATCTGGCACATGGGACAGAGGGACATTGTATGGACAAGAGTTTCCAAAACAGGTTATGAAAAAGGCATTCGCCTTAAACACTACGGGGAAATTCTCCATGCCAAATTATTGGCGGATTATCCTGCGATAGTGGATAAAGTGCGCGTAACGCTTGTTACCGATCAATCTGAGGTGGAGAAAAGGCTTGCTATGGCGCGGAAAGTTTACGATGAACGCAACCGCAGGTTGGAAGCCATGACGGACGAATCGGTTGATACTTTTTATTCCTGTCTGCTTTGCCAGAGTTTCGCCCCCAATCATGTGTGCGTTATTACACCTGAACGGCTAGGGCTATGCGGAGCGTACAACTGGCTTGACGGCAAAGCGGCGTATGAAATTGACGAAACAGGTCCCAATCAGCCGCTTGTTAAAGGAGAGTGTCTTGATCCTGTAAAGGGAACTTGGGCGGGAGTAAATGAATATGTTTACACAAATAGCCATAAGTCGATAGAATCTTTTTGCGCTTACTCAATTATGGACAGACCCATGACAAGCTGCGGTTGTTTTGAAGTTATCTGCGCCTATGTGCCTGAGTGCAACGGCGTAATGGCAGTTAACCGCGAATATCTTGGCGATACTCCAGTTGGAATGACTTTCTCAACATTGGCAGGTTCTGTCGGCGGAGGTCAGCAGACTCCCGGCTTCTTTGGTTGCGGAAAAGTATTTTTGACAAGCAGAAAATTTCTTTCAGCGGAAGGCGGTTTTGCAAGAGTCGTATGGATGCCAAAAGAATTAAAAGATGTTTTGCGTAACGATTTAATAAAGCGTTTTGACGAGCAAAAACTTCCCGGCTTTATCGACCAAATCGCAGATGAGACAAGTGCCGTGAGCGCGGAAGACGTGCGGAAGTTTATGGAAAAAGTTAAACACCCCGCGCTAAAAATGGACGATATGTCCCATTTTGTCCAAAGCGAACAATCAGGGGAAGCCACCGCAAAAACTGACGCAGGGAAAAAAGACACGCCGTCAGGAGAATCTGCGTCAGCAAAAAAAGAAGAAGTAGGGAGTGTTCCGTCAAACATAGACCTTGCCGCTATCACGGAAAAAATAAAAGCCGATGTAACAAAAGAAGTTATTACCGGCATAATCGACATTTTAAGCGAGCGTTTTTTAGGCAAAGCTCCGTCAACAAGCTCGGAAGTTAAAACTGGCTCCGCCGATTCTTCGGGTAAGCCGAAAGTATCGGCATCGGATCGTATTTCCAAAATTAAAAGTTTTGATATTCCGGTTGACAGCGTAAGTTGTTCCACATATTCGGTGAAACTTGGAAATTTAAAATCAGAGGGCGGCACACGCGGCAAAACTTATACGATAGGCGGCGCTAATTGTATGCCGTTCCATTTCTGGGAAGGAAAAATGCCTAACAAGCCGTTAGTTGCCATGGAAGTTTCCGACAGCGTAAGCGAAAAGTACCCTGAAATTCTTCGCAAGGCTTACGGAGATGTTTTAAACAACCCGGCGCAAATGGCGAAACTCTGCGTAGAAAAATACGGGGCGGAACTTATCAATGTAAAACTTGAAGGCACTCACCCTGAACGCAATAACTACAGCAGTAAGCAGAGCGTCGATCTTGTAAAATCAATTCTTGAAGCTGTCGATGTGCCGCTGATTATCACAGGCACAAGCCACTACGAAAAAAATAACGAAGTAATGAAGGCAATCGCCCAAAATTGCGAAGGCGAGAACCTTCTTTTTAACTGGGTAGAGCAGGATAATTACAGAACTATCGCAGGGGCTGCAATGGCTTATGGTCACACGCTTGTAGCGCAAGCCCCAATCGATGTTAATATCAGCAAACAGTTAAATATTCTGTTAACCAACATGGGTTTGGCTCCCGACAAAATAATCATAGACCCGATGACAAGCACAATTGGTTACGGCATTGAATATACATATTCCGTAATGGAGCGTATTCGCCTAACGGGGCTTGGAGGAGACAATATGCTCTTAAGCCCGATGATTGTCTCTGTCGGACAGGAGTGCGCAAAGATAAAAGAATTTAAAGCGCCTGAATCGAGCTTCCCTGATTGGGGAGACTTGACTAAACGCGCGGCTTATTGGGAAATTGCCGCCGCTACAACTCTGTTGTACGCGGGAGCTGACATATTAATTCTTTATACGCCTGAAGCGGTAACAACGGTAAAGAAGACCATCAATAGTTTGATGGATGGGGAGGGTAAATAAATGGCAATGAGCGGATTACAAATTCAAAAACTCCTTCCCGGTACAAACTGCAAGGAATGTGGTTCAAGTACCTGTATGGCGTTTGCCATGAAGCTTGCGGCAAAAAAGGCGATGCTCTCCGAGTGTCCCTACGCCTCCGATGAGGCAAAGCAGGTGCTTGGAGCGGCAAGCGAACCGCCGGTAAAAGGCGTAAAAATAGGGAATGAAGTTATAAGCCCCCTTGGTGAAGAAATAGTAATGTATCGGCACGAGAAAACATTTGTAAACAAACCTGTTATCGCTGTTAATCTTGACGAGGGCGCAGACCTTGCGTTAGCTGAAAAAATTAAAAACTACAAGCCTGTTAGAGTAGGCGAACAATTTTTTATCGGCGCGATTGCCGTTACCCAGCAGGGCGGCTCTTTTGCCGATTACTGCGCTAAAGTTTACGATAAAACAAAATTGCCGCTGTTGCTTCGCGCGAAAGATATTGCCTCTCTTGATAAAGCTTCTGCGGCTGTGGCAGGCTCCAAAAGCGTTCTTTGCGGCATAACGGCGGATACTGCGGAAGAAGCGGTTAAAATAGCAAAGAGGGACAACCAAGTGATTGCGGTTACAGCGGCGGACATAGACGGCATTTTTGAATTGACGGCAAAAATAAAGGAGAGCGGTTTTAACGATTTAATAATCGAGTTTCAAACCCATTCTCTTGCTGAAAGTTTCCAGACAAATTCAATCGCAAGAAAAGCCGCGCTTAAAAAGAACATTAAGGCATTAGGTTACGCGACATTAAAATTTATCAACACTGGAAACCCCGCCGATGACATTGTAGCCGCCGTTACGGAGATTGATAAATTCGGCGGAATAATAGTTATGCCAAGTTTTGATCCGGCGCAACTTATGCCGTTGTTTACATTACGCCAAAATATTTATACAGACCCGCAAAAACCAATTCAGGTAGAGCCGAAACTTTACGCTATAGGCGAGCCTGATAAAAAGTCGCCTATTTTTGTGACAACGAATTTTTCGCTAACCTACTTTTTGGTTTCAGGAGAAATTGAGAATAGCGGCATTTCGGCGTGGCTTGTTATCCCCGAATGTGAGGGCTTTAGCGTACTGACAGCGTGGGCTGCGGGAAAATTTTCAGGCACTTCAATCGCCAAGTTTATTAAGGAAATAGACATCGAAAAACAGACAGAAACAAAACAAATTGTTATCCCCGGTTATGTCGCGCAAATATCAGGCGAGCTTGAAGAAAATATGCCGGGTTATAAGGTTCTTGTAGGTCCGGGCGAAGCCGGGGATTTGGAAGGCTTTATTAAAAATGTCCTGATGAAAAAATAATGCCTAAAATAACTTTTTTACCGGATAATATCACAGTAGAAGCGGAAAAAGGAACCTCGCTCCTATCCGCCGCGCGTTCCGCTGGAATTTTTGTTGAGACTCCGTGCGGCGGCAAGGGAACCTGCCAAAAATGTCGAGTAAAAATAACCGCGTCGAGGGGTAGCAATGGGGCAAGCGTTAAAGACGCGCTTCTTTGCCAGACCGCCGTTCTTGATGAGTCAATTACAGTGGAGATTCCAAAATCAGCTTACGGAAAATCTTTAGGCAAGGAAGGTCAATTTGAAAACTTTAATGATCCGTCCGAATATTTGCCCGAAAGCAAGGAATCGTTTTTTAAAAAAGTAGTTCTTGAAATAGCAAAGCCCGCGCCGTTGGACGGGTTATCTGACATTGACAGATTTACAAAAGCGTTTACAAAGACAACGGAATGTAAAGCAGTAGAAATACCTCTTAATGTGTTAGCTGTTTTACCTGAAAAATTACGCAACTCCGATTCTACGCCGAGTCAGCAAGCCGGCGCGTCCAACGAAAGCGGTTTTTTCACCGAAGGCGAAGTGCAGGCTTTTTATTTTATAGAAAACAATGTCGCCAAGATAATTAATCTTTCTAAAAAACATCAGAAAGCTTATGGAATTGCCGTCGATATAGGAACTACGACTGTGGCATTATGGCTTGTAGACATGGAAGACAGAAAAGTTATCGCGGTTCATAACGCTTATAACGGACAAATTGAGTGCGGTTTGGACGTGATAAGCCGAATTAATTACGCTAAAAAATTTCTTCCCGAATTAAAAACGCGGATACTTAAAACAATTAATGAATTGTTAATTGCCGCCTGTAAAGATACAGGAATTGAGGCGAACCAGATAGTTTGCGTATCCGCGGCAGGAAATACCACAATGACTCATTTACTGTTAGGTGTAATTCCTGAATATATCCGTCTTTCTCCGTACACTCCGGCAGTTTTCCTGCCGCAATGTTATACTGCTGGGCAGATAGGAATAGGCGTATGTGAAAACGCTCCCGTATTATTCGCCCCCGCCGTGGGAAGCTATGTGGGGGGCGACATAACCGCCGGATTACTTTGTACCGCTCTTGCCGCGCAGCCAAAATATTCAGGCGGACTTATTTTATTTATCGACATTGGCACTAACGGAGAAATTGTACTAGGAAATAACGATTTTATTTTCGCCTGTGCCTGTTCAGCCGGTCCCGCTTTTGAAGGCGGAGGAATAAAACACGGAGTGCGAGCTTGTTCAGGCGCAATAGAAAGAGTAGTAATTGACGAAAACGGCAAGCCGCAAATCTTCACAATCGGCGGCGCGGAACCTATCGGTATTTGCGGATCGGGGGTAATTTCCGCTATCGCGGAACTTTTCAGGAAGGGAATTATTGACTCCGCCGGAAAGTTTTCGCAAAAAAAAGGCGAATATTTTCTTTGCGACGGAATCTCGCTCAATGAAAACGACATTAACAATTTTATCCGCGCAAAGGGCGCTATTTTTTCCGCCTGCCAAACAATGCTTGACAACGCAGGAATGTCGTTTAACGACATAGAAAAGTTTTGCGTAGCCGGCGGCTTTGGAAGGTTTCTCGATCTTGAAGACGCAAGGACAGTCGGCTTACTGCCGCGCCTTCCAAACGAAAAGTTTGCTTTTCTGGGCAACACTTCTGTTTTGGGCGCGTATCTTACTCTGGTTAGCGAAGAAAGAAGGAAAAAAATGCACGAGATTGCAAATAAAATAACATACATGGATTTAAGCAGTGAGGCTAACTACATGGACAGATACACAGGCGCGCTTTTTTTACCTCATACGGATAAAAAATTGTTTGAGTGATGCGTTATCACTGATAAACCATTTCCGCGCCGCGTTTGTTTAGCACGTTAAGCGAAATTAAGTCTAGATACAAATACTGATCATATCCATCTTCTTCGTATTGTTTCAGTATACCTGTTGTTTCAATCCATGAGTCAATTTTGGGATATGGCTGGGCGTGGCTTTCGTCCCATTTTATTTCAAATCCGGCGTTACCGTCATAACCACAACAGCCGGGACCATAGCGGAGAACAAAAAAGTAAGGGTCTCCTTCGTAAGGCTTTTCTTCCTTAAAAAGCCCTTGTAGTTTAATTGTTTTTCCAAGATAATCTTCGGCGTTCAGGTATATGTCGTTAATTTGGGAAATAAACATTTTCTCTTTTATTTCGATAATATTGTCATTGGATACTTCGGATTTTTTTGTACCGGAACAACCAACCAAAAATGAGGCAATTGCAGTTATTATAACTGCGGCGAAAATAAGTTTTTTTCTACCCATGATTTTCTCCTCTTAATTTATTTATTGTTCTTGAGTTACGCAAAATTTCCAGAAGCCAGAACAGTATAAATACAATTATATTGATTGTTACAACGCTTGCGCCTGTAGGTGTGGCGCGCAAATATGAAATAACAACACCGATAAAAAAACACAGTATAGAAATGACTGCGGCGCAAATAGTAACGCTTTTAAATTTTTTAAAAATGCGCATAGAGCTTAGCGCTGGAAAAATTATCAAACTTGATATAAGCAACGCCCCCATCATACGCATTCCAAGTACGATGGTAAGAGCGGTTAAAAAAGCGATGAGCATATTGTAAAGCCCTGTTTTTATTCCGGCTGATTTGGCGAAGGTTTCGTCAAAAGTTATGACGAATAACTTGTTGTAAAAAAGAATAAAAAGAACCAGTACAACAACGGAAAGTGCAATGCTTAAATATACGTCTTCTTTTGCCATTGCAAGAATACTGCCAAAAAGATAATTGCACACATCGGTGTTCATTCCCGTTGTTTGGGAAATTACCACTACGCCAATGGCAAGAGCACCTGTAGAAATAAGGGCGATAGCCGCGTCTCCTTTAATTTTGCTGTTTTCGCTTAGACGCAATAGCAAAAATGCGGCAGCTATTACCACAGGAATAGCGACAGTTAAAGGTGCGGTATGTAGAGCTGTGGCAATGGCAAGTGCGCCAAAGCCTACATGGGAAAGCCCGTCCCCAATCATCGAGTAACGTTTTAAGACAAGACTTACGCCAAGGAGAGCGGCACAGACAGAAACAAGAGCGCCGACAATAAAAGCCCTTACAAGAAAAGCGTAACTAAACATTTCTATTAAAGTATTTAACATCAGTCTTCTCCTAAAAACTTTCTGCCTGTTTCGCTTTTTTTGTAATCTTCCAAACTGCCAAAAAAAAGCTGTTGCTTTTGTAGGTGTAAAACATTTTTCACGCAATCGGCGGCTGTAATGTCATGGGAAACCATAATTACCGTTATGCCCATTTCGCGGTTGATTTTTTCTAGCAAGCGGTACAATTGCGCGCTAATCACAGGATCAAGTCCGGCGAAAGGCTCGTCTAACACAAGAAGTTTTTCGGCGGCACACAATGAACGTGCCAACAATACACGTCGCTGTTGTCCGCCGGAAAGTTCCCTAAAACATTGATCTTTTAAGTTCTCGATTTCGAGCAGACGCAGTTTTTCTTCCGCAGTGCGTTTCTCCGCCGGAGAATAAAAAGGTCCAAACCCTTTTTTTCCCAAGTTTCCCGATAATACAATTTCCATAACTCCAGCCGGAAAATCCTGTTTGGCGGCTGTCTGTTGTGAAAGAAAACCTGTTTGGGATTGTTTGAAGTCAGGGCTAAAGTTGAGCTTTCCTTCCATTGGAAGTATCAGCCGCATAAGCCCTTTAACAAGCGTAGATTTACCGGAGCCGTTTTCTCCGGCAATAAGGAGAAAATCTCCGGTCTGCACGGAAAAGTTCAGACCGGAGACAATAATGTGTCCGTCATACCCAAAAGAAAGGTTTTGACAGTCTATCAACATTTTATTGTAACGCCTCTTTTAGATTTTCTACGTTACCACGCATAAAGTCAAGATAACCAAGCCCTGCATCAAAATCTTTTTTAGACAGATTATGACAAGCGTGAAATAAAAGTTTTTTAGCGCCTGTTTCGCCGCTGATAGTATCCGCCATTTTTTCGTTGGAAAGTTCGATGTGAAACACAACGGGTATTTTTTCGCTCCTGATTTTGTCTATCAGGAATTTGACCGTAGCCGCACTCGGTTCTGTTTCTGTGGAACAGCCGGGGAACGCCGCAAAGTACTTTAATCCGTAAGCGTCGGCAAAGTAGCGGAACGGGAAGCGGTCGGCAAAAACGATTGTTTTTCGTTTTGCTTTTGCTACTACGTCCTTAAATGCGGCATCAAGTTGAACCAATTCCTTAGTGTAATCTGCGGCATTTTGTTGGTAAAACTCCGCATTGGTTGCGTCAACTTCACATAACGCTCCTGTTATCGCCCCGACAATCAGTATTGCGTTAAGGGGAGAAGTCCAAACATGCTCATCGTATGCTACTCCCTCTTCTTCTTCCTCCTCCTCTTCTTCCATGCCCTCAACGATTTCTTCTTCAACAGCGTCAACCGTGTCAAGCATTTTGATAATTTTCATTTTTGACGTATCCATTGATTTAAGAATCCTGTCCACCCAAGCGTCTCCCTCGCCGCCCGCATAGATAAAAATACCGCTGTTCTGAATTGTTATTATATCTTTAGGCGATGGTTCAAATGAATGGCTTTCCGTTCCAGGCGGCAGTAGCATAGACAAGTTTACTTTGTCCTTTGCTATGTGTCTGACAAAATCGAACGGCGGAAAATTAGTCGTTGTTACATTGAGTTTGCCGTTTGCGCCTCGTATAACAGCGCTTTTATTTTGTTTACAACCGCTGACTCCAAAAAGAATTGCGGCAACCGTTATCAATATTAAAATTGTTTTTTTCATAATAGTGTATACTCCTTAAAAATTTGTTTTATTAGTTTTAATTGTAAAAAAGAATATCAGGTATTAAAACGAACTTTAAGCGTAACTGGAGAAAGGATATAAGCGTCTGATTCGGCATCTTTTTTCTGAATCTGACTTGGCAAGACAAGAAAAATTGTAAAAAACAAGCCAACTAACGCCAACCTTATAATTTTGATAAAATATTTTGCCGCTTCAATTTGACGGCAGTTGGGGCAGTCATGTTTTGTATGGTGAGGGTCTGTATGCTCATGGTCAATGATAGCCGCAGTTTGATTTATTGTAAAAACAACCGAGAACGCAATACAAACCGCTAACACGAGAAATAAAACTTTTCTTTTTAGGTTTGATGCCATAGGCTATTGTACATTAATTTGTCCGATTAGGCAAATCTACCCAACTGCCCGGAAGAAGACTCGAACTTCCATGCTTTTAACGGCGCTAGTACCTGAAACTAGTGTGTCTACCAATTCCACCATCCGGGCTTATGAGATTACTTTACTGTGTTTTTAGGCAAAGGTCAACTAATAGATGTTTCTAGGGCGACTTCCATCATACGTGTAAAGGTTGTTTGCCGCTCTTCGGCGGAGGTGGCTTCGCCTGTAACAAGACTGTCGGAGATAGTTAGAATACAAAGGGCTTCGCGGTTGTATTTAGCGGCAAGAGTGTAGAGTTCCGCGCTTTCCATTTCCAGTGCAAGGCAGCCGAATTTAGCCCAGAGTTTCCATTCATCTTTGTCTTCAGAGTAGAATATATCAGTCGATACCACTGGACCTGTTTTTGGCTGCCACCCTTTGGCGACGGCAATATCCCACGCTGTTTTCAGCAGGGAAAATGTCGCGGTAGGAGCATAACTTCTGCCGCCAAAACGGATATGGTTAGTGTTTGAATCGGTGCTGGCGGACATGGCAAGCACAAGGTCTCGTATTTTTACATCTTTATTAATTGAACCGGCAGTCCCAATACGGATTGCGCGTTTTACTCCGTAATCTTTGAATAACTCGTTTACATAAATCGAAATAGAAGGAATACCCATACCTGTCCCTTGAACAGAGACTTTTTTCCCTTTGTAGGTTCCAGTATACCCGAAAATATTTCTAACACTCGTATATTGTACCGGGTTTTCCAGAAAATTCTCCGCTACAAACTTTGCCCTTAACGGGTCGCCTGGTAAGAGAATTGACTCTGCAATCTCTCCATCTTTAGCCGCAATATGAATCGACATTTTTTATCTTCCTTTGTTAAATACTAATAAAATACAAGAAAGATTTCAAGAGATAATTTAATTAGTTCTAAAACTTTTTTGGTTTTAACTAATTAATAGGGACGCCGTTTATTGAAAGTATATTTTTCTGAATTTCAGCTGAACCATTGTTTTGGTAACCCTCAACTTTTAACGCCGCCTCATACAATTTACCGTTGCTTATGCTTACCAGTCCCTTATCAGCCCACGCTTGAAAATGTTGTGAAACAGATATTGTTCCGCTTGTACGACCTGAGCTACGGACACTCAAATACTGTTTAAAATTAGTATTATTACCCTGAATGGAAGGTTTACCTGTCATTGTTTTTTCATAAATAGTGTAAGTCCCGCCGTCAATTGTTACAGTACCTTTAGAAGTTCCGCCGCTTCCGGGATTATAACTGCCATATTTTTCTACAATATAATATTCAATTAACTTGTCCGGAGAACCGTTCTGTACCCATCCGTAGACAGAAAGATAACCCACACTGCCAGTTGTCGAAAATGATGTTGCGTTGTATTCAATTGAAATATCGCCAATTTGAGAATGTGTCTGTGTAGAACCGAACTTTTTGCCGGAACGGAATAATACGTTTTCAACGCCGTTCCAACTGCATTTAAAGGTTCCACCATTTCCAAGTATCATGCTTACAGTTCCTGTATTATTCTGATTCCACAGTTCGACATTATAACCGTTATTTGTAGCAGTAGTGGTGGTATTTAAGGTTCTGCCATTAAAACCGCCAAATACATATTCAGTTACAGTAACCGTTGCCGTCTCGCTTTTTGCGGTATCAACTGTAGATGTTGCCCTTACTGTAAGCGACGTAAGGGTTTCAGCGGCGGCTACGGTAATTAAACCATCTTGGGAAATAGTAGTACCTGAGTTTTTACCTGCCTCGTCAATTGACCATGTAACAGTTTGAGCCGGATCTTTAGTTCCAATAATTTTTGCGTAAAAATATCGATTTGCGCCTTTTGTAACACTACCGGTTGGAGGAGTTATTGTAACAGAAGTAACGGTTGGTCCTTCTTCTTCAGGCTCATTTTCTTCCTCATCTTTTGGGCATCCTGCCGTAAATAAACTGATTATCACTGTAAGTGAGATAATAGCAAATAAATTAAATTTGTTTTTCATATAAACTCCTCTGTTTTTAAACAATTAGATACAAAACCCGTAGGTTTGCTTTTTTAAATCAAGTAATAAGATACATACTAAATCATTATATCACAAAACGGCAGTGTTTACAA
>NZ_BDHD01000035.1:0-17723 GCF_054786075.1 Treponema sp. R6D11
TACTAGTATTGTACTGGGAGGAAACGTGAAAAAAAGAGCACTTTTAAGCGTATTCTACAAAGACGGTCTTCTTGAGTTGGCTTCATTTTTAAACAATAACGGATGGGAAATAATTTCGACGGGCGGCACGTCCAAGTTTTTACAGGAAAATAAAATACCTGTTATCGACGTTTCTTCGGTTACGGGCTTTCCAGAATGTCTTGACGGACGGGTAAAAACAATGCACCCTGCCATTCTTGCGGGCGTTTTGGCTCGCAGAGACGTGCAAAGCCATGTCGATACACTGAAAGACTTAAAAATCGAGGCTATCGACCTTATCTGCGTCAACCTCTATCCGTTCTTTGAAAAAGTGCAGGCTGGGCTTCCGTTGCAGGAAACAATCGAATTTATCGATATTGGCGGACCTACCATGCTTCGATCCGCAGCCAAAAATTTTAACGACGTGCTAGTTTTAACAGACCCTGCCGATTATGCCGAAGTTAACGCAGGTCTTAAATCGGGAAATGTCCCTCTTGAGTTAAAAAAGCGTCTTGCCGGCAAAGTTTTCGATTTAACGTCTGTTTATGACGCGGCTATTGCCCGTTTTCTGCTTGATGAAGAATATCCGCCGTATTTGCCGATGTCTCTTAAAAAAGGGCAGTCTTTGCGTTATGGTGAAAATGGGCATCAATCCGCTTCTCTGTACCTTAATACCGACCGCCCCGGCGTTTTAGGCGGCATGGAACAACTGAACGGCAAAGAGCTTGGCTACAATAACATAAAAGATCTTGATATAGCATGGAAAGCGGTATGTGCTTTCGGGCTTGAAAGCGACGGGACAGAACCTGTAGGGGAGTCTGATATTCGCCGTCTTGTTCCTTCTGCGGCAAGCGGTAAAGAAGTTTGCTGTGTCGCCGTTAAGCACAACACGCCATGCGGTATCGCGCTAGCGGATAATCTGTTAGACGCCTATCATAAAGTTTTTGCCTGCGATCCTGTGTCAATATTCGGCGGAATAATAGCCTGTAACGTAAATGTAAACAAGGCAGTCGCTTTAAAACTCGGCGAATTATTTTTAGAAGTTGTCGTAGCTCCCGATTTTGACGACGACGCGCTTGAAGTTTTAAAAAAGAAAAAAAATCTGCGTGTTATAAGAATGAAAAAAGCTCCAAAAGAAAAACACGAATATGTTGCCGTTGACGGCGGCATTTTAGTTCAGCAGAGCGACCGCATCCTGCTTGAAAAATGGGAAGTGGTTACAAAAAACGCCCCGCAGGAGCGCGACTTAAAAGACATGGTTTTTGGAATGAGGGCTGTAACATTTGTAAAATCAAACGCTATTTTAATTGTTAAAGAGCAATCAGCTACCGGCATTGGCGGCGGACAGGTAAATCGTATCTGGCCTACAAAGCAGTCTCTGCAAAGAAGCGCCGAAGCGTTGCAAGCGGCATCAGAAGAAACGGCGGACACAGGCGGAAGCCCTTGGAACGACAATCTTCCGGCGAGAGTTTTAGCCTCCGATGCCTTCTTCCCATTCGCCGACATTGTAGAAGAAGCGGCAAAGGCGGGAATTAAAGCGATAATACAGCCGGGCGGCTCCGTAAACGACAAACTTTCAATCGAGGAATGTGATAAACACGGTATAGCGATGGTCTTTACAGGGACACGGCACTTTAAACATTAGTTTGAATAAATTTACCACGAACTAAGAGCGAAGAGATCTACCACGAACATCAGCGAACCTAGAGAGCGAAGATATTAACTACAAATATGCGTGTAGTAGAGAGCAAAAGGGGTCAGGGGTTGTTGTTTGAGGGCTAAACATGAGCTTTACGATAAGATAACGAACAATAACCCCTTAATACCTCTGATTATCTTTTACTCTAATCTATGTATTTAACGCTGATCCCTCTTCGTTCGCTCTGGTTCGTGTGGTTCGTGGTTAAAAATTTATTTAAAGTATCTAACAGCCCCCACGAAAATATCCATTTTCTTAATACCGGGAATATTCCTGTAAGTGCCGTTGTCTAACCGCTCGTTATGTGCCATGCGACCGAAGACTCTGCCGTCTGGCGATGTGATTCCTTCAATGGCGAAGTCGGAATTATTGGGGTTAAAGCGTATATCTTGCGAGGCGTTGCCGTCATAATCAACATATTGAGTCGCTATTTGACCGTTAGCCGCTAAAGAACGTATAACATCTTCTTGGGCGATAAAGCGTCCTTCGCCGTGCGAGATTGGCACTATAAATCGCTCTCCGGGTTCAAAACAGGAAAGCCACGGCGATTTATTGGAAACAACTTTTGTAATTGGCAGCGTAGATTGATGTCTGCCGATTGTATTAAACGTGAGAGTAGGGGAGTCTTCCGTCATATCACGGATTTCGCCATACGGCACAAGCCCAAGTTTTATAAGCGCCTGAAATCCGTTGCATATTCCGCAGATAAGCCCGTCTCTGTTTTGTAAAAGGTCTGTAACAGCGTCTTTAATCGCACTGTTACGCATAAATGCCGTAATAAATTTTCCCGATCCGTCAGGCTCATCTCCGCCTGAAAAACCTCCCGGAATAAAAATTACCTGCGATTTTCTTACAGCCTTTTCAAACTCAGTAACGCTTTGGGCTACGGCGGCGGGAGTTAAGTTTCGTATAACAAATATTTCCGCTTTTCCACCCGCTTTTTCTACAGCCCTCGCACTGTCGTATTCGCTGTTGGTTCCGGGAAAAACAGGAATAACAAACTTGGGTTTTACGAACGAACTTAATACGCTTTTTTTCTTATTTTTTTCTGTTTTTTCCCGTTTCCACGAAAAATTTTCGATTTTTCCTTCCTGTTTTACAAGATACGGATAAACAGGCTCAAGCGTTTTTTCCCATTCATCTTGTAATGTATCAATGGGAATGTTATAAGTTTTTGTTTTAAGAATATAATCGCCTGTTGTGCGTCCTATTAAAATAGCGTTTTTTATTTGTAATGGCGAGTCTGTTTCAACGATAAATCCGCAGAAGCCGTCTTCTGTAAAAAGCTCTGTTTCCGCCGTAAAACCAATTTTGTTGCCCATGCACATTTTTACTACAGCTTCTGCGGTTCCGCCGCTTCCGCTTGCCCAACAGGATAGAATTTTTTTGTCGGCGATAAGTTCTTCAATATCGTCAAAATAATCACGTAACAGAGCGAAATCAACTTTTTCGTAAACGGAAAAAGGCGGTTTTAACAGATAGACATAGCTGTCGGCTTTTTTGAATTCAGGAGTGATAATGTTATCTATTTTTGCGGTGGAAACGGCGAAAGAGACTAGAGTAGGGGGAACATCAAGCTGTCCTCCGTCGGCAAGGGTAAAACTGCCCGACATCGAGTCTTTTCCGCCGATTGCGGCTGTTTCAAGACCGATTTGAGCGTCAAGAGCGGCTAACAAGGCGGAAGCTGGTTTTCCCCAACGGAGCGGATCATCACGTAACCTTTCAAAATATTCCTGAAATGTAAGCCAGCATTTTCTTCTGCTTCCGCCTGCGGCAATTATTTTCGCTACCGAATGAACAACGGCGAAAATCGCCCCATGGTAGGGACTTGCCTCGGATATTAAAGGGTCAAACCCCCATGACATAATTGAACAGGTTTTTGTTTCGCCGTTTAATACCGGTATTTTTGCAGACATTACTTGTGCAGGAGTACTGCCGTATTTGCCGCCAAACGGCGCGATAACTGTAGCCGCTCCTATACATGAATCAAAACGGTCAACAAGCCCTTTTTGTGAGCAGATATTCAAACTGCCTATTAATGTTTTAAGTTCCTGTTCGTTTACAGTTTTGTTTTCAGTTTTTGTTAGCTGAATATTTTTTATATATACCCTAGCGGTTTTTTTAGCTCCGTTGGAATTCAAAAATTCTCTGGAAATGTCAACAATTGTTTTTCCGTTCCACTTCATTACAAGACGGGGAGCTTTTGTAACTTCAGCGATTATTTCCGCTTCAAGATTTTCTTTTTGTGCAAGGGCGATAAACTTTTCGGCGTTTTTTTTGGAAGTTACAACTGACATTCTTTCCTGACTTTCGCTTATAGCAAGTTCTGTTCCGTCAAGCCCTTCGTATTTTTTTAATATTTTGTTTAAGTCGATTATTAATCCGTCAGCGATTTCCCCAACTGAAACGCTTACCCCGCCTGCGCCAAAATCATTACAGCGTTTAATTAAACGTGAAACTTTTGGATCACGAAAAAGCCGCTGAATTTTACGCTCCTCAGGTGCGTTGCCTTTTTGCACATCCGCTCCGCAGGTTTCAAGCGAGGACGATGTGTGCGATTTTGAGGAACCTGTAGCTCCGCCTATGCCGTCTCGTCCTGTTCTGCCGCCCAAAAGAATTACAACGTCAGTTGGAGACGGAGTAACTCGTACAACATTCTCCAACGGAACAGCGCCTATTACGGCTCCTATTTCCATGCGTTTAGCGGCGTAACCCGGATGGTATATTTCATGAACATGACCAGTCGATAACCCTATTTGATTTCCGTAAGAACTGTAACCTGCGGCGGCGGTACGGCAAATTTTCCGCTGAGGTAATTTGCCTTCAAGAGTTTCGCTTGTATTTGCAAGAGGATTCGCCGCCCCTGTTACACGCATTGCTTGATACACAAATGCCCTGCCTGAAAGCGGATCACGTATCGCACCTCCAAGACAAGTAGCCGCTCCGCCGAAAGGTTCAATTTCGGTGGGGTGGTTGTGCGTTTCGTTCTTAAACATTAACAGCCAATTTTTATTACAGCCGTTTACGTCAACTTTTATTTTTACGGAACAGGCGTTTATTTCTTCGGATTCATCTAAATCAGGCAGAAGCCCATTTTTTTTAAGAACTTTTGTCCCGATAGTAGCCATGTCCATTAACGTAACAGGCTTGTCGCCCCGTCCGCAGTATAAACGCAATTCAAGGTAATTTTTATAACTTTCAAGAATGTCCTTATCGTCAATTTGAATTTCGTCAAGCTGTGTTAAAAATGTCGTATGACGGCAATGATCTGACCAATATGTGTCAAGAACTTTTATCTCTGTTACAGTAGGGTCTCTTTTTTCGGTATTGCGAAAATAATTGCGGCAGAAAATTATATCCTGCAAATCCATAGCAAGGTTCATTTTTTTAAGCAGTCCTTCAAGCTCTGAATCGTTTAAGGAAATAAAACCATCAATAATATTAACGTCCGAAGGGGCTTGCAGATTTTGTTTAAGCGTTAGGGGTTTTTGTAAAGACGCTTCACGGCTTTCTACGGGGTTTATAAGCCACGCTTTTATTCTGGCAAAATCGTTATCTGAAATATCCCCGATTATTACATAGATTTTTGCAGATTGAATAACAGGTCTTTCTTTTCCCGTGGCAAGAGAAATACATTGTGCACACGAGTCGGCTCTTTGATCAAATTGTCCGGGAAGATACTCCGATGCGAAGACGTGAACTTTTTCTTTATTGTCAAAAGACGGCAATGTATTGTAAACAAGATCGACAGGCGGCTCGGAAAAAACAGTTTTTTTTACGTTGTTAAAATCTTCAAGGGAAATCCCTTCGGCAAAATAGCGGTTAATAATTCTGACTTTGGATATATTCTCGATTTGAAGCCCAAGGTGTAAATCCGAGGCTGTAGAGGCTGCTTCCAGCGCGAAATTTTCACGTTTTTCTACATAAATTTCATAAACGCTCATTTTTTTACCTTACTTGCATTATATAAAAAATCATATATAATGACTATATGTATAAAAAATATGTAATAATAGTTTTTTCGCTTATTCTAATGATTTTTATTCCTCAATATGCTTTTCCGCAAGTACAAAATGCCATGATCCGCATAAATGGAGGTACTTTTTTAATGGGAAGCCCCGCGACGGAAATGGGAAGAAACCAGAAAGATGAAAGTCCCCAACATCAGGTTACTGTAAGTTCTTTTTATCTTGCCAAATATCCTGTTACGCAGGCTGAATATGAAGCGATTATGGGAGAAAATCCAAGTCAATATAAAGGTGAGGATCTTCCTGTAGAGAAGGTAACATGGCTTAATGCCGTTGATTATTGCAATAAACGAAGCGTAAAAGAGGGGCTTACCCCTGTTTATACAATTAACGGAAATAATGTTACATGGAACCGTTCAGCTAACGGATACCGCCTGCCTACGGAAGCCGAGTGGGAATACGCCTGCCGCGCCGGAACTCAAACGCCGTTTTATACTGGAGATAAAATTGAAGATGCAGGCTGGTATAAGGGCAATTCACGTGATATGGATACATTACAGCGTTCCACTTTTCCGGTAGGTCAAAAAAAGCCCAACGCCTTCGGGCTTTATGATATGCACGGCAACGTACTTGAATGGTGTTGGGATTTCTTCGGTTACTATACTGCCGAAGCGCAGGTTGATCCGATAGGACCCGCTACAGGAGACAGGCGTGTTTATCGCGGGGGGTGCTTTGATTTTGAAGAACTTAACTGCCGAAGTGCGTATCGGTATAGACAGCATGTCAATTTTAAGTTTTTTTATAATGGGTTTAGAGTAGCACGGTCTTTGTAGATATGAACTCTATTTTATCACTTATGATTTATCATTAATCTTCTTATTAATTCTTCTTCTTCGATTGTTTTATTCCATTGACTTTCAAAATATTTATAATTATTCCCTGTAATAAAATCTCTATAATCTTCAATCCACCATAATGTTATAAAAGTTAAAAACATAATATCGCCAAAAGCCTTCTTTTTATCTTCAATAGTTATTATAGGCTCATATTCCATATTTGAAAATAAATTATTTTTATTATTATACGAGGAAATATTTAAAGGACTATTATATAATGATAAAGAATCATAAAAAAATATCGGATTAACATTTATAAAATTAATATGTATATTTTCTGTTTCCGCATATTCATTTTTTGGGACATTTTCATCTGAAAATACATAAACGGCTAATGTTGATAACAACAAAACCATAATTATTCTTTTCATATATTCCCTTGTTTTTAATGGTATAATACGAAAATTAATTTGTCAATGTTTTTGTTGTTTCACATCTGACAACAAAGCAAGAAAAATGTATAATAAGCCATGCCGTCAAAAAAGGACAGAATTGATGAATTAGAGTCTTTGATACAGAAGTATCAAGCGTCTTACTACAACGGAGAAGCGGAAATTTCCGATGGGGAATTTGACCTTCTTTGGGATGAGCTTAAAGCTCTTGCTCCTCAAAGCGAAGTATTAAAAAAAGTAGGGTCGGGACCAGATGCGGACGGTTTTCCAAAAGCCAAACACCTTATACCGATGGGCAGTCAGGACAAAGCATCCAATCCGCAAGAATTCATTGAATGGGCTGAAAAAATGGGACTGGAGACCGAAAAAGACGCTTCGTTAACCAATAAAAAAGACAGGTTTACAAAAACTTTTATTGTTCAGTATAAATTGGACGGCGCAAGCCTTGAATTACAGTATGAAAAAGGCAAACTTGTGCGAGCTGTTACAAGGGGCGATGGAATTATCGGCGATGAAATTACCGATAACGCCAGACGCATGAGCGGCGTTGTTCAAAAAATGGACGTTTCGTTTACAGGCGGAGTTAGGGGCGAAGTTATAATGACCCATGATGTCTGGAACGGCAAATATCCGACAAAAGCGAATTGCCGTAATGCCGCTAACGGGATAATGCGTCGAAAAGACGGCGAGGGTTGTGAAGATTTAGAGGTCATTGTTTATGACGCTTCCGCTTCGGACAACGATAAGTTTTTCAAAGACGAACTGCAAAAACTCCAATGGCTGAAAGAGCGTGGCTTTACTACCACTGAAACAAAGCCCTTTACCACGGCGAAGGAAATAATCGCTTACCGGGAAAAAATTGCCGCCGAAAGGGAAAAACTTCCTTTTGACATAGACGGACTTGTGGTAAAGGACATAGAGACGGATATGTCCGATCTTCGCAAAGCTCGCCCCGAAAAGCAAATTGCATTTAAATTTGAGTTGGAAACTGCGTTCAGCGTTTTGCGTGAGGTGATATGGAGCGAGTCGGGGGCAACATATACCCCAATCGGCGTAGTCGATCCTGTGCGTCTTGCCGGAACTACGGTAAAAAGAGCGAACCTTAACAACCCGGATATGATTCGTTCTATGGGCTTAAAAATCGGTTCAACTGTTTCTGTTGTAAAACGAGGGGAAATAATTCCTAAGATCGAAGGGCTTGCTCCTGTTTCATCAAAAGAAAAAACTAAGGAAATTGATTTTCCAAAAATCTGCGGCGTGTGCAATACAGATCTTGTTGACGCAGGGACGAGGCTTTACTGCCCAAACACCGCTTGTCCAAAGCGTCTTTTGCACCGACTAGAAAAATGGGTGTCGGTACTGGATATTCGTGAGTTGGGGGAAAAACTTCTTCGCCAATTATTTGAAAAAAATAGGGTAAGGCATATTCACGAATTCTACACGTTGACCACTGAGGAGCTTGCCGAATTCGACAGAATGGGAGAGCTTTCAGCGGCAAAAGTAATCCGCCACATACAAACAAAACGTGAACTTTCCCTTGCCGCTTTTACGGCAGGTTTTGACATGGAAGGAGTCGCCGAAACCACAATGGAAAAAATATCCGCCGCCGGTTTTGACACTCTGGAAAAACTTCGCAACGCATCCGTGGCTGATATTGCCGCCGTCTACGGTCTTGGAGAAATAACCGCTTCTGTAATTACTGACGGTCTTAAAGAATGTGCCGCCGAAATGGACGCAGTATTAAAGACAGGAATAATTTCGATAGCGCCACCGCCCTCGGAAGGAACCCAACCCATGCGAGGAATGTCTTTTTGTTTCACGGGGGAATTAAAGTCGATGAAGAGGGGAGAGGCGGAGGAGAAAATAAAAGCCCTTGGCGCGCAGGCAAAGACATCGGTAGTGAAGGGGCTTACCTACCTTGTTACCAATGACCCAGCCTCTGGCTCTTCAAAGAACAAAAAAGCTATGGAACTTGGAATAAAAATAATTAATGAAGATGAGTTTTTGGAGTTGTTATCTTCAGAGACTAAAAAACAGCCCACTTCTGAGCAGGGGGAGTTATTTTAGAAATTTTTAAGGAGATATTATGACAGAATGGATTGGTTATTTAGCGTCAATTTTAATCGCTGTCTCAATAACAATAAGCAACAATTTTTATTTTCGCATTCTAAACATGACAGGCTCAGCCTGTTTTGTAATTTACGGATTATTTATTCGCAGTTATCCTGTCGCTATAATTAACGCCTATTGTTTTGGAATAAATATTTTTCACATAATTAGGAATAGGAAGAAGTAGGGTATTACATTTATGTGTCTTTGACAATGCAAGCATCAAATTCAACTTCTAAAATGCACGAAAAATAAAAACGTGTCCCAATCCCATTCTCCAAAAATTATACTCATTAATTTTTTAACCGCCCTTTTATCTCATCAATTGACAATCCTTGTTCGAAAAAATTCAAGACTTCCTCACGACCTACCTCAATTCCTTCTTCTCGTCCTTCTTCCCGGGCTTCTTCCTGCCAGACTTTTTTCGCGGTGTCCCAGTCCCATTCTGTTGTTAGCATACTCATAATCTCCTTGGCATATTTCTCCATTAACTCTTTCAATATATCATGTTTGCGGCAATATTGCACGGTCTTTTTTATCGCTTCCTTAAGTGATAATCCCTCTTCTTGATACTCCCTAACCTTCGCTATGAACGCGCTGTATTGCTGCAGCGTATGGCACTTTTTTGCTATTCCTTCGTTCTTTCCCTTGTTTATGTTTAGCACCCTTACCTCCAACTCTAACGACGGAAGCTCCTTTTCCGAAAGCCCCAAATTTTCAGTACTTTCAAACAGTTCTGAAAGCCTTACGATTTTCTCATCGGGAAACGGCTTTACCCCGTTGTACAGCACAAAAAACTCTGGCTTTGGAATCGAGATTTTTGTTGACGAATAAATCTTTTTGTCGTCAATGATCTTTTCATAAACCCTGCCCGCATACATAAGCAGGCGTAAAGCCATGTTAGGGTTTATGGTTGACTGGTGTTCAATAAGCACGACCAGTTTCCCGCCGATTTCAAAGGATATGTCGTTGATCATATCCATGAACAGAATGTCCTCTAGGGTGTTGATGACGACAGGGACATCGGGGCTGAGGGTTACCCCCTCTAGGGCGCAGTAGAGTTCTCTTAAAACGTCAGGCTTGCTGAAGATGAAAGAGAAAACGCTGTTTTTAAATTTCTTGTTTGTTTCCATGGCAAACTCCATAGTAAAGTTTGTAGTTACCATCACAAGATGGATTAAAAACTACATACCCTATATGGCGTGAGAGTGCCGTTTTGCTTGACTAAATTTGAAAAAATTTTAACTTTTTAAGGAATTCTTACCACGAACATCACGAACCAAGGTCGAATCAAGAGGACTTTGAGTTTTCCAATGATAAAACTATCAAAAAAATAGTAAAAAAGAGCTAAATTAAGGGATTGTTTATAGGTAAATTTACCTATATTTCTGCTGGAAAAAAGGGACGTTTAAATTCGACACTCTTTGTTTTTTCTTCATACATTTTTATTTTGAAATAGTACAAAATATTTTAATATTAGTCAAGAAAATTTTAAGTTAAATACAATATTTATAAAAAATAAACACAAATTCTTAAAAGAATAACTTTTAAAAAAACAGAGCAGTTTTTGTGCAATGTCGAATTTAAACGTCCCTTTATTTTCGCACTTTTTTAGGTATTTTTACCTACATTTTTTTGTCGTTTTCGGCTTATGCGGAAAACACACAAAAACTGACGGCGGGAAAAGACCGCGAGCGGTAAACCCCTCTTGTTCTACCGCAAAAAGGAATTTCTTATGAAGCTGACAAAAAAACTTTTGGGAATTGTCGCGATTATCGCGGTAATTGGATTTTTAGCACTGTCCCTGACAGGGTGTCCAACAGAAGAGCCTGACCCTTCCCCATCACCTTCATCTTCGTCTCTGCCAAAAGAACCCGATTTTATTACTGACAGCGTTAACGATTTTGGAACATGGTTAAGCGAACAACCAGACAACACCGCAACAACGCCATACATTGTCAAACTAAACGTCAGCAGTCTTGGTGGCGGTTACAATGTTATAGGAAGTGTTGCATATCTGCTTAATCACAACAAAACCAAATACTTCTCCCTTGACCTTTCCGAAGCTACCTTTACAAGCATTGTGGATGACGCTTTTTTCGGTAACAATAATCTTATCAGCGTAACCATACCCGACGGCGTTACCAGAATTGGGGATAATGCTTTTAGCAGCTGTGGCTTTACCAGCGTAACCATACCAAACAGCGTTACCAGTATTGGGGATGGCGCATTTAACAGTTGCGACAACCTTGCCAGCGTAAATATACCCAGTAGCGTTACAAGCATTGGGAATTACGCTTTTTCCGGTTGTGCCATTACCAGCATAGACATACCCGACAGCGTTACAAGCATTGGGAATTACGCTTTTTCCGTTTGTGCCATTACCAGCATAGACATACCCGACAGCGTTATAAGCATTGGGAATGGCGCATTTAACAATTGCTATGAACTTGCCAGCGTAAATATACCCAGTAGCGTTACAAGCATTGGGGATAACGTTTTTTCCAGCTGTGCCATTACCAGCATAGACATACCCGACAGCGTTATAAGCATTGGGAATTACGCTTTTTACTTTTGCTATGAACTTGCCAGCGTAACCATAGGGAACAGCGTTACCAGCATCGGGGATAGTGCATTTAACAATTGTGTTAGCCTTGCCAGCGTAACCATACCCAACAGCGTTATAAGCATCGGGGATAGCGCTTTTTACTCTTGCGACAACCTTGCCAGCGTAACCATACCCAACAGCGTTATAAGCATCGGGGATAGCGCTTTTTACTCTTGCGACAACCTTGCCAGCGTAACCATACCCAACAGCGTTATAAGCATCGGGGATAGCGCTTTTTACTCTTGCGACAACCTTGCCAGCGTAACCATAGGGAACAGCGTTACCAGCATCGGGGATAGCGCTTTTTGCTCTTGCAGCCTTGCCAGCGTAACCATACCCGCAAGCGTTACCAGCATTGGGAATTCCGCTTTTTCCTATTGCATTAACCTTACCAGTGTAACATTCGCAACAGGGAGCAATATCGAAGACGCAAATTTTGGAAACAATGCCTTTAAAAAAAGTAGCTATGGCAACGACAACACCTTAAATGATGCCTACAGTACCGGTAAAGATGGGACGTACACGAGACAAGATACAACAATCGGAACATGGACAAAACAGTAAAAAAAACGTATAGAGTTTTGGAAAGCAAAACTCCTAGCTATCCAGCGTAGCAAAATAGCAGGGTAGTGGGTAGAGAAAGCAAAATGTTATCTCTACCCACTATACAATATATTCTCTTGTCATGGTGTTTAAAGGTGTTTTTTGGACAGGACTCTCATCTTTCTCTGTTCGCATTGGTTCGTGGTTAAATAATTCCTACTGCAACGAATCCTGCACTCTATAAAAATTCTCCATAGCCTGAAACTTCTCACGCACTTTCTGCAAAGACTCAAGCTCTCGGTTAATAGTTTTTGCGTAGTTCAACGTGCCATTTTCTATCCTAAAAGCCTCGTCTTGCCAAAATTGAATCTTGGGAATGTCTATCCACCTGAAACGCCTGTCGTTGGCTTTCTTGTACCATACAAGAGCCTCGTCCCAGTAGTAAAGAGCGGTGCGAAAACAGGTTTCGGCGGTATCAAGGCTTTCAAGGTTTTGATCTTTCCAGGGGGCGTTGTAAAAAAAGGCGTTGCGCTTATTCCATTTGTTGCCCAATAACATATATTGTTCTATCAGTTTTATGTTTATGTGCATGGAAAAAAGATAGCGGTATTTTTCCCATTGGTTTTCATCTTCGATTAACGCAAGAGCGTATAACGGATTGGCAAATTCGGCTTTTAACGCTTGTTCAAGCCAATAAATATTTTCCATTGTGTCATCGGGATATTGAATATAATGCAGATGAAAAAGCCTGTAATACTGTTCTTTGTAGGTAACAAAATATCCGTTTACGGGAATTGCCGAGGACAGTAAAACAAAGATGGCTGTTATTTTTAAGACTGTTTTCACTATATTTTGAATATCGGCATTTTGGAGATTATGCTCCATACCCGATCCGCAACTTCAGTAATGGTTTTTGATGAATCGATTATTTCCACCCTTGCCCCATTTTTTTTGTAGTCATCAACTGCGGATATGTATTTTTGCCGTACTTTTTCCTGAAACTCAAGGTATTCGTATATCTCCAAAGAACCCCGTTTACTCATTCTGTTTATTGCGATTTTAGGGTCAATATCAAAGAAAAACGTTAATTCTGGGGCGGCAAAGCGGGAATTAAGGGCGGTTGGCAAGTCATCGCCACATTCAATTCCCTGATAAACAAGGGAAGACAGCACATATCTGTCGCTAACAACCAATTCTCCGTGTTTTACACGATTTAAAATGCCGTCACGAGCGGTTAAATGCTCGTTTCTATCGGCGGCAAAGAGCATGGCGAGGGTTTCCGGCTTTAAAATCATTTCTTTTTTTAAAGCGGAGCGTATAATTTTGCCGATTTGTCCATCTGTAGGCTCAAATGTGGGAAAAAATACGGGTTTATTGCTTTTTCTTAGGCGTTCAGACAGCATTGCCAGTTGTGTAGTGGTTCCGCTTCCGTCTCCGCCTTCAAAAACGACAAAATTAGGAATAATTTCCATAAAGATATGCTATCATAAAAAGCAAAAAATGTCATTATCTCTAAAAAATCCCTATTAATCGTTTAAAAATTGATACTTTTTGCCGTAGAATGTGTTATAATATAGTAATAAATGTCAATATTTATCGAAAAAGACGGGAAAAAGGGGCTTCCTGTCTCATTTTATGTAAAAATTCTCATTTTTCTGGGGTTAATAGTCCTTTCAGCTGTTATTTTTCGTCCTGTACAGCAGGCTTTAAACAGAGAAATGTTAAAAATTCGCTCAGGCTTTATAGAAAAATTAGAAAATTTAACGGGAACAAAGATACGTTACGCTTCAATACGTCCTTCATTTTTAGGCTCTATCAGCATCAAAAATTTAAATTTTTATAAGGGAGAAATACCCATTTTTAAAGTATCACAGGTTAAAATTCATTTTTCATTATGGGAATTATTACTGCGAAAAAAAACATTTATACATACCGTTGATATTGATAAACCCGAGATTAATTTAGATACGGAAAAAAACGCCGATTACTTTGAATTTATTTCAACATTAATTAAAGAAAATAAAAACAAAGTCGATAAAGATGAATCTTTTCAGATAACGGAATTTCTGCCGCGTAACGCCAATTATCAAATACGGCATTTAAATTTCAGTTTAACCGACAAAAAGAGCGTATATAAACTCCATGACACTAACCTGAACTTAAAAGAAAAAGACGGCGAAATAATGCTGTCCGGGCGATTCTATTCAGAGTATAAAAAAGCAAATCTTTTTGGCAGGACAATAACCGTAAACGCCGATTCGGGTATCAGCGGAATATTTTCGCCAAGTTTGGATAACGCGAGCGCAGAGTTTTCAGTATATGACTTGTCTTGTTTTGCGCAAGATGAAGTAAAAAAGACGGCGTCGTTTATAAAGCCTGTTTCCAATAACAGCACAAAACAGAAAAAACTTTTTAATTTAAGCCCTTTTAAAACTTCTTTAACTTATAAAAACAATATTATCAATGTAAAACCCCAAGAAGAAAATCAACTTAATAATTATTACTTTAACTATTATATCGAACCCCAAAAATTACAGGCGGGAATAAATGTTAATGATTTTAAACCTGAAAACATGATAAAACTTTCAGATGAATTTAAAAACGTAAGCGATTTATTTTTTATGCATATAACCGGCTATTCTTCTTTTGTTTTTGATAACGGATTTATAAATTACAATGTAAACATAAAAGGCGATAATAAAAAAATATCCTCAAAAAACAACGCTTCTTTTGTTGTTGACGTTTACGGAAATGAAAAAGAAATAGTTGTAAATGATTTTTATATTTCTTCCGGAAATTCAAAAAATGATATTTTTTACGGAACATTTGGGCTTTCGGGCGATTTGCGTTTTAAGCCGCTAAAATCGCGCGGAACAATTTATTTTGAGAACTTTAGTCTTACCGGAAAAGAAAAATTAAACGCCGTGGTTAACATCTCCAGTAATAATGACAATATTTTAATTTCAGGCGAAAATATCAATATTGCCCAAACAACAATAAAAGAATTATCGATACTTTTGTATCCCATGGATAAGGGAATGGAAATAGAAACTTCATGTTTATTTACGGAAGGCGGAAATGTTTTTTTGGACGCTATTTATAGCGGTAATCCCGAAGAAATAGAAGCCTCTTTAAAAATGGATTCGTTGTCTTTATTTGAAATAACAGAAATTCTTCGTCCTTTTTCAGAATCTTTAAATGTTCCTTCCGTAAGCAGGGGAATATTAAAAAAATCAACAATAAATACGGAAATTTTCTTTTCTACGGATTTTAAAAAAATCGTATATAACGCGCCTAATATTGTTTTTAGCTCAGGGGATACAAATATAAAGCTGTCATTATCCGGCACTGATAAACAAATAGCATTAAGCGAAGGAGTATTCTCAAAAAATGAGAATGAAGTAGTATTCTCGTCCGATATTGATTTTTCAAACACAATGGATTTAACATTTTTATTAAACGCAAGTTATAATGATATGACATGGCATATAGAGGGGCAAGTTTTAGACAGAACAACTGTGATTATAAGAGACCATAACGGTTTTCATGGTTACGGGAATATATCAAGTAATGGAGCCTTTTCAGGTTACATTGAGGGCGTTAATTATCCGATATTGTCAAATTCGCAGACAATTTACCTGAATTTTTATACGTCGCTGCGTTATAATTCATCTGATTTTTGGCATCTTGAGTTTAATAAATTTAATGCGCGTTACGCTAATGCCGCTGATGATACGGATTTTTTAAAAATTTCCGTCATGGCGGATCAAAACGGAGCGAGTTTCAGGCAAATATCATACATTGATAATTCCGGTATGCTTTTGGGAAGCGCGGATTTTTCATGGGATGCTGATTTTTCGTATATATATTTTGTTTTGGATATAACAGACGGAAATTTGACAGGTGAAAAATATTACGCCACTGGAAAAGTAAAAGATGACAATATTAATTTTGATATTTCAGTTTCCGATATGCGTTTAAACCGTTTTATTCACAAATTAAGTCCTATGCTTATAAGCGCGGACGCGTCAGTCTCATGGAATTCCATAAAAGACTTTAACGCAAAAATAGCTCTTTCTTCATTGCGTACAAGAATAGATAGTAACGCTATTTACGCCGCCGTTAATATTAATGTTTCAAATGATGAGTTATCTGTTAATAATTTGGAAATGGATTACTCAGGGTTAAAAACAAATTTGTCGGACTTAATATTTAACATTGACAAAGGTATCGTTTTTGCAAGAGCTGATATAAAGGGGTTTTATAAAGAAAAAGCCATAGAGGGAAACATGGGAATTGACGCTACTTTTGCAAGCGTAGATTCATGGTTTGATTTAGATCAAATAATTACGGATTTAGACGGAGAATTATCCCTTAATAACTTTTACTTTGGAGATATAAAAGACGAAGAATTTAAACTTGTTTTTAAATGTAAAGACGGAGCTGTTTCGGCAAAAGGCGGACATAAAGACATGATAAGGTTCGAGATGGATAGCGACGGAGTTGTTTGGGCAGGGTAATCGGATCCGTTGCCCATTCACGGCAATATTGTAGGAACATTTAAAAAAGGAATTATAGACTCTCAAACAAATAATTTTTTTATTGATATAGTAAGGCTTTATAATATTTTTTCTCCTCAAAAAGATTTTTTTATTACAAGCGGTTATATTACCGGAAAAACTCAATTTGTCGGTCCTTTTTGGAATCCTGAATTTCACGGAACGGCGAAAGCGGAAAGCCTTCGTTTTCAGGTTCCAAATTATATAAAAGAAGATATAAGAATCGCTCCTTTTGACGTTCTTGCGGAAGGATATGAAATGACTTTTGGTCCTGTAGATGTTTTAGTGGGTGAGGGTAACGGGACGGCAAAAGGCTGGTTCTTTTTTGAAAATTGGTCTCCTGTAAATATCGGTCTTGATATTTTGATTCAACGTGATAATCCAATTCCTTACGGTATAAACATTGGCGGATTTCTTTCAAATGGAACTGCCGCTGGAAGCGCTTGTTACAACGAAATTTTGTAAAATTCGAGTTCTAACGCTGAACATATCCAATTTCATAGTATTCCTTACTTGTCTTTCAAATTGACGCCCAATTGCAAGTTGAGACAGAGCGTCCGAACCTGCAATAAATTGCGTTACAAGATCCGTTGTGGAAGATAACAATAAATGACGCACCTCATCAATGTTATCCTCTGTTTGGACAATAGTGAAATTCTGCCCTAAAATCGAATAAATTTCAAGCTGTGTCATACTGGGATTTGCCTCAAAACGTGGTTGAAAGCTGAATAAAGGCTGGTTATCTATAATCATTGCTATTGTTACAGTTCCTGAATCGGATCTGTTTTTAATTTCAGCCCTTGCGCTTATTCTGGGATAAATTTTGGTTTCATTTTCTTTTAAAACAAGGTTTCCCCGCCGTATATAAAAATTCCTGTCAAAATAATACAATTCCCCAGAGCGAATCTTTATATTGCCGTCTAATGTATAT
>NZ_BDHD01000036.1:0-17528 GCF_054786075.1 Treponema sp. R6D11
TCCTTTTTTGGGTTTATGGTATTCTTCCAGCTTTGCTCTGCGTTTACGAATTGGGAGCTCAACTGGCGGAAACTCGTGACCAATTACTGCGAAAAGCGGCGGATTTTGAGAATTTTCGCAAGCGAATGAATCAGGAAAAGCAAAATGCTATAGAATTCGCCAACCAAAGCCTGCTTTTGGACATAATTCCGGTAATCGATGACTTTGAGAGGGCTATTCAATCGGGGGAAAAAGCCGCTGACTTAAATACCTTTATTGAAGGCGTAAAAATGATTGAAAAACGGCTTACCAGCCAGCTTGAAAGCAAGTGGGGGCTTAAACGCTTCAACTCCGCAGGAGAGGCTTTCGACCCAAATATGCACGAAGCCCTTATGATGGAAAAATCCCCCGATATAACGGAAGCCGTGGTTCAGGAGGATTTGGTAAGGGGTTACATGTTGAAAGACAGGGTAATTCGCCCAGCAAAAGTAAAAGTTTTAATGCCAGAGGCGTCGCCTTCGGCTAGTGAATAAAAAGCAATAAACATCTATAATATTTATAAAAGGAAGGAGATAATATCATGGGAAAAATCATTGGTATCGACTTGGGAACCACCAATTCATGCGTGGCTGTTCTTGAAGGCGGTGAGCCGGTAGTCATTCAAAACTCGGAGGGAGGACGCACTACCCCGTCCATTGTCGGCTTTACAAGCAAAGGCGAGCGTGTTGTAGGCGCTCCCGCTAAAAACCAGATGATCACCAATCCAGAGAACACTGTCTATTCAATCAAGCGTTTCATGGGTCGCCGTTTTTCGGAAGTTTCCAACGAAATGAAGCTGGTTCCTTACAGAGTAGCGGAACAGGGCGACGATGTGCGTGTGGACATTGACGGAAAAAAATATTCACCGCAGGAGATTTCCGCCTTTATTCTTCAAAAAATGAAGAAGACCGCCGAAGACTATCTTGGCGAAACTGTTACCGAAGCGGTAATTACAGTGCCGGCTTATTTTAACGATGCACAGCGTCAGGCGACAAAGGATGCGGGTAAAATCGCCGGACTTGAGGTAAAGAGAATTATCAACGAGCCGACCGCCGCCTCTCTTGCTTTTGGTTTTAACAAAGATTCAAAAAAAGACAAAGTTATCGCCGTATACGATCTTGGCGGCGGTACTTTTGATATTTCCATTCTGGAACTTGGGGACGGCGTTTTCGAAGTAAAATCGACAAACGGCGACACTCACTTAGGCGGCGATGATTTTGATCATCGTGTTATGGAATGGCTTATCGCAGAATTCAAAAAAGATACAGGCATCGATCTTGGCAAAGACCGCATGGCTCTCCAGCGTCTTCGTGAAGCGGCTGAAAAAGCAAAAATCGAATTGTCCTCTATGCAGACAACGGAAGTCAATCTGCCGTTTATCACCGCCGACCAGAGCGGTCCTAAACATTTGCAAAAATCGCTGACACGGGCAAAGTTTGAACAGATGGTAGAAGACCTTCTTGAGCGTTCAAAGGAGCCTTGTAAAAAAGCTCTTTCTGACGCAGGGCTTACCGCAGAACAAATTGACGAGGTTATCCTTGTCGGCGGTTCTACCCGTATTCCGGCAGTTCAACAGATTGTCAAAGACCTGTTCAAAAAAGAACCCAACAAGGGCGTGAACCCCGATGAAGCTGTAGCGGTAGGTGCTGCTATTCAGGGCGGTATTCTTGGCGGCGACGTTAAAGACGTTCTGTTG
This sequence comes from Treponema sp. R6D11, assembly GCF_054786075.1. Classification (NCBI taxonomy): domain Bacteria; kingdom Pseudomonadati; phylum Spirochaetota; class Spirochaetia; order Treponematales; family Treponemataceae; genus Treponema; species Treponema sp. R6D11. Next base: position 1,715 of record NZ_BDHD01000036.1, read on the forward strand.
CTCGATGTTACTCCCCTTTCGCTCGGCATCGAGACGCTTGGCGGCGTAATGACAAAACTCATCACACGCAACACGACAATTCCCACACGCAAGAGCCAAATCTTCTCTACCGCCGCAGACGGACAAACAGCCGTCTCTATTCAAGTCTTGCAGGGCGAGCGTGAAATGGCGAATCAAAACCGAGTGCTTGGGCGGTTCGATCTTGTAGGCATACCACCAGCCCCACGCGGAGTTCCGCAGATCGAAGTAACTTTCGATATTGACGCAAACGGCATTGTCCATGTAAGTGCGAAAGATTTAGGGACAGGCAAAGAACAAAAAATCCGCATTGAAAGTTCCAGTGGTTTAAGCGACACGGACATCGACCGCATGGTAAAAGAAGCGGAACTTCACGCCGAGGAAGATAAAAAAGAGCGTGAAAAAGCCGAAGTGCGAAACGAAGCCGACTCGATGATTTACGCCACGGAAAAAAACATAAAAGACTTGGGCGATAAGGTAAGTGCAGCCGATAAATCCAAAACCGAAGAAGCCATCGCCGACTTACGCAAGGCTCTTGAAAGCGGCGACATTCAGTCAATCAAGGACAAGACCGAAGCCCTAAAGCAAGCGTCTTACAAAATAGCTGAGGAAATTTACAAACAGCAAGCCGCAAGCGGACAGCAAGGCGGCGGCGGTGGTGCAGGTCCCGACATGGGCGGATTCAATCCCAACATGGGCGGAGGTGAAAGCCACGGCGGTCCTATGGGCGGCGACACAAAGAGTGCCGAAGACGCAGACTATGAAGTGGTAGACGACAAGTAATGGCAAAGCGAGATTACTACGAAGTTCTTGGAGTACAGAAAAATGCCTCTAAAGATGATATAAAGAAAGCGTATCGTAAACTCGCTATTCAGTATCACCCTGATAAAAATCCCGGCGACAAGCAAGCCGAAGAAAAATTTAAAGAAGCCACCGAAGCTTACGAAGTTCTTGGCGATGACCAGAAAAAATCCGCCTATGACCAGTTCGGCTTTGCCGGAGTTGAGGGCATGGGCGGAGGTCAGAGCCACGACTGGAGTAATTTCCGGGGCTTTGAAGACATCTTTGGCGAGGGCGGCTTTGGCAGTATTTTTGAAAGTTTTTTTGGCGGCGGAGGCTTTCGCAGAAACAGCGGCGGTGTAAGGCAGGGAGCAAATCTTCGCTACGATATTGAGATTCCGTTTAAGGATGCGGTCTTTGGCACAAAGGTAGAAATTCAGTATTCGCATAATGAGCCTTGCCCAACTTGCAAAGGTTCAGGCTCTGCGGAAGGCGGCGGCAAAAAAACTTGCCCTGTTTGCCGAGGGTCGGGACAAGTGCGTCATAGTCAGGGCTTTTTCTCGGTTGCCACAACCTGCCACAACTGCGGCGGCGAGGGCTACATTATCGACAAACCTTGTAATGATTGCGGCGGAGCAGGAACACAAAAGAAACGGCAAAAAATTATGGTTACTATTCCGGCAGGCGTAGAAAACGGCAAGCGTGTAGTCATTCCCAAACAGGGCGACGCAGGTCCCAACGGCGGACCGCCGGGGGACTTATATGTTTTTATAAGAGTAAAACCGCACGAATATTTTGAACGTCAAGCCGCTGATCTTTACTGTGCCGTTCCAATTTCGATGACTCAAGCGGCTCTTGGTGCGGACATTCACGTTACAACTCTCGACAACAAGACAATAAAAGTAAAAGTCCCCGCCGGCATTCAAAACGGAAAAATGCTCCGTCTCCACAACGAAGGCGTGCCTATGGGTAATCAAAGAGGCAACCTCTACATAAAACTTATCGTACAAATCCCCGAAAAACTTTCTCGCAAAGGCAAAGAACTGCTTGAAGAACTTGCCAAAATCGAAGGACAGAATGATAGCCCCAAACCTATACCGCTCTCACAACTTGGTGATGTGTAGGGGGATATTAAAATGTTTCTTTGGAATGTTTGATGTCAATTAATACAATTCCGGGAATGACCTCTTAAAATCCTCGAAGATGTTTTCCAATTCGGTAAAACCGCTTGCGGTATCATCTGCGTCTTTGGGCATTCTCGTTCCGATGACGACCTTTTCACCGCTTCTGGTTTTTATTTTGGCTTTCTCGTACCCTTTCGGCTTCCAAATGTTGTCTGGTATCAGGTCTTCATCCAATGAGACAAGGTATAATTCGCAATGGTCAGGGGCAAAATGAATATCGGAGATGGCTTTTGTCTTTGAAAACGCTGAAACCGTCTTTACTTGAACGAGAACCACGCCATTAGGAGCAAGCCCGAAAGGATACCTGATGTCCCACCCCTTCTGTGCGGCATGACCAAACTCCAAATTAGGGTGTCCCTGTCGTTTCAAATATTCAAAAATGAAGGCTTCCCCGATTATCCCTGTCTTTTGGTCTCCGATTTTGGGAACAAAATCAAAGTCCGGGGCTTTCTGTATTTCCTCAAAATCTCTGTATGCTTCTGCGTATTTCTTGACCACTTCAATAAACCTGTCGAAGTTTCCCATGATTTCTCCATTTAGCCTTATAAACCCATAACGACCTTCACTCTAACCCTAAACCAGAAGATTTAGACGCAAGATATTGAGCAACTTTCCTACGTTCATCTTCTGCTTTAGTAGTCTGTTGTCGTCTAACGGCATCGGTAATGTATTTTAATTCAACACCAATATCTAATAGAACCTTGTATTTAACACAACTGTCATCAAATTTATTCTTATCATATTGAGGCATAGGATATGCATTATTTATACCTCTCACTTGTTCACTATTTCTTACGACTTCATTGGCTACAGAGTTAAATTCATATACCCAAGCGTCACGAGTAGGAAATCCGCCTTTCTTCACATAATCTTCACGAACCGATTGTTCGCTTACACCTTCGGCAAATGCTGTCATTCCTACCATCATTATCAAAACCGCTACCAATATTGTCTTTTTCATTTTTATCTCCTCATTTAAGTAATGGATTGTCCTTAGCTAAATTTTCATACTCTTGCCTTACGTAATATTTGAAATTAAGGTCGTTCATTCCAAAGTTTATGTTCAACGCCAAGCTTAAACTAATAAACTGCATTTTAATCTGATCAACCCATTCTTTTTGCTCCTCGTTAAAGATAAGTTTCTTGTCCTTTATATAATTGTCCATATCCTTCATAAATAACTCTAATCTTAAACGGCTGGTGCTAGTATTTTCACCTAAGAGACTGCGATAAAGTACGGCTAAATTATATTTGCGCTGAAATTCTTCCCAATCTTTAGAACCAGATATCTTCTTCTTCGTAAGAGCGAGCCATTTATTGTACTTCTCCTCATTCTGTCTCTTTTCCTCTGCTATTAGTCTTTTAGCTTCAGTGTTATGAATGCTGACCGCTGGTTCGTACTTCTCATAAACGTCCTTAAAGAAATCCTTGTAGTAAGCACTTTTCTCACCATATATATTCTCAATCCGATATAAATAAAAATCAAGATTTATCTCCTGTTTAGGGTACTTGAGGTATTCTTCAATCTTATTAATCGCATCTTGTTTATCACTTGCATAATATGGATCATTCTTAGGACCTGTCACGCAAGAAACAATGCTAATTAAAACTACAAAAACCGTTAATTTTATCTTCTTCATTTCTATCTCCTCTTTTTCTACTCCCTTAGCGGTGCACCCACATTATCCCGAAAACTTCCCATGAGTATAGAAAAAAAATCAATTACGGCTCCTATAAAAAAAATACCACAAGTACACATATATAAAAGCCCTGTGCCAATTTTTCCTACATAAAAACGATGAGCACCCAACCATCCCAAAAATAGGCAAAGTAATAAAGCTGTCCACTTTTTCTTATCACTGGTCATTGTGACATAATTTGCCATATAACCCTCCTCTTTTTCAGTTTTCTCAGATTTTCTTCCGAAAAAGTGATTTCTATTAGAGAATTATATCATTCTCCATAGGGTGTTTGTCAATATATTTATCCAATAATAGGATTAAACATTCTCCAATAGGGAAAGCCATGACCGATAAGGAACTAAGGGGCATTTTTAGCGCCAATATCAAGCGGCATCGCCAGAGCCGAAATCTCTCCCAAGCAGATTTAGCTGAAAAACTGGACATCTCCGTCAACTTCCTCTGCAATATCGAAAATGGCAACCGCTGGATTTCTCCCCAAACACTGGTAAAGTTTGCCTCCGCCTTGAATATCGAACCTTATGAATTGTTCAAACCAGCGGAGGCGTTACCACCTGATGTGCCACTTATCCTTAACAAATGCCTTGATGAGGCGGTAGCAGCCGTTACCCAAACTCTCAATCAAATCCGGGGCTACTACCTTCCTCAAACAAAAACACGGACTAAGCGATCTAAGCGGACTAAAGACTAGCCTTTCCGATTTTTGCCCTCTGACAGTTACCGCCTATGTACTGAGGAATAACCCCGGTATCATGTCCCCCAATGCGGTTAGTTCGGCGGCTATTTCAGCCAATTCGTTTTCCACCTGTTCACATTTACCTGTGTATTCAGTCATAAAAACCTCCTACATAGTAGTTGCAATAAAGAGGGTCCCCATTTCCCTCGGAAAACAATTTTTTGTATTTTTTCACAATTAAACCCCTATTTGTACTGATTAGAGTAGGCATTAATCCTACCATAATGTATAATGATAAAGGAGTTATATGTTTCCGGTTATTGAATTCAATAAATCCGCTTTTAAGCATGACATAACAGAAACCAATATCCGTTATGCTATGTGGCATCCACTTTATGAGGAATTACTTGAATCCTATACAAATAAATGGCTGATTATTGGATATGATACTGCCGGAAACCTTATTGAGGTTGCGTATAATATTATTGATGATGATACAGTAAACGTTTTTCACGCAATGCCGTGTAGAAAAAAATTTATAAGTCAAATTGGCTTATAAGGAGATTAAAATGGCAAGAATGACCGAAGAAGAAGCAGATAAACTGGATTTGGAAATTACCAACGCTGACATAAAACTTAAACCCGGAGAAGGCGGTGTTTTTACCCGTCAACGGAAGTTGCTTGACGCATTAGACCGGGCAAGTGCCGATTATATTGTAACTCGTGCCATTGCGTCAAACAAAATGCCATTGCAAATTCTTAGCGAAGTGGTACATGAGAAAATTGCTGTTTCTGTTTAAGTGTGTGTTCAAATATTGATATTTATTTTCTATTGCTTATTTACACACAACTTGGAGATGTGTAAGGGGATTTTATAATATCAGAACAAATGTCCCAACGGTAATTAAGATGCCGCCAATTATTGTTTTTATTGTTAATGCCTCTTTCAAAATAATAAATGCCATTAACATTCCTATTACTAAACTAAATTTATCTATTGGAATAACCTTTGAAGCTTCCCCTATTTGCAAAGCCCTATAATAACAAAGCCACGATAAACCTGTTGCTATACCTGATAATATTAAGAATAACCAATTTTTATTTCCAATATTTGCAATTTCATTTTGTTTGCCTGTAAAAAAGACAATACCCCATGACATAATTAAAACTACAATAGTTCTAATTGCCGTTGCTAAATTAGAATTCATATTTTGAATACCTATTTTTGCCAATATTGCGGTTAAGGCGGCAAAAAAGGCTGATAATAAAGCAAATAATGCCCACATGATTGCTATTTTATCATATTTTATCTTTTTGTATATATTATTTATTTTGGAAACACCATATCGGCTTTCATGGATAACGTTTGTCATTTTTGCGATAACGTAATCAACAGAAAAACAAATATTTTCTTACTATTTCTTCGGGTTTTGTATTCTAACTTCTAAAATGCAACATATTATAGCTTCGCACTTCTGGTGAATGATTATCAGGCATAATTAAATACAATAATAAACATCATCGCCAGGCAATTTAATATTTGGTATCCATATTTTACGCCCACTCCAACCTTTCTCGGTGTTCCCAATTATTTTATACATTGTAAGAACTGGAAATTCTCTTATACTCTGTCCCAATGCACGATCATTTGGTGACAACAATGTACCAGTACCTTTTCCTATATCTCTATCTCGCCTAACAATCAATTTTCCCTGTGTTCCTGGCTTATTTGATAACATTGTTTGCAATATACCTATAAAATTTTCAGGTTTCCAATCATCAGATTCAGATATTATATTTTCCAAAATACTAATAAAAATATTAAGATTGACTGAATAAGTTTCCTCGCCAAATCGTTCTAATAATTTGTCAATTGCTTCAATTTCTTTGTTATCGGAAGAAAATGGAAAATAATCAACTCCACCTGTAAATGTAAGTACAATGTCTTCATCGAGAACATTTTTACGAGTTGGGCGAAGTGTATTAGGATAATGAATGTTAACATCTTCAGGTTTTTTGCGTTCTATTTGAGAGATTATGCTATTATTTGTTGCATTAATATCAGAAAAAAGTTTATTAAGTAACGGCGGAATAAAAACACGCATTAAACCTAATTCGCGGTCATACCCGAACATTCTTGCATGTTGCCACATTGTATCTGCCTGAGGTCTTTTTGATACACGGCAATAATATGTTGTTTGAAGCTTTGGGAATGTAATCCCGCGTCCAAGACTATTACCGCCAACAATAACATTTATACCGCTACTGTACTTAACATTGTCTGCAAATAATTCTTTTGAATTGAGTATTAACAAATTTACATCATCATTTTCCAATATTTCTGTTATTTTTTTCATTATATTATTAAACGGCTGAATATCAGGTTTAGTAATTGCCAAGTCATCATACACTATTTTAAAAGAATCACTGACACTTTGTTCATCAATAGCTCCAGAAATTTCATTTAAATATGAAGCTATTAATTCAGCAAATTTGCTATGCTGTGCAGTTGCCATACTGGGGTGAATGAGAAAGTTGCTTACTTTTCCGCCGTTAATAAATATATCTGCGGATGAAACAAGATGATACAACAAAGCTTGCAATAATCCATTTTCAGCAATTTCGTCATCTTTAAGAAGCTCATTTGCTTCTTCATTATCTGTAAGAATAACATAGGGAGATTTGTCAGGCAGAAAAAGTACATTCCCTCCGATATACCCGTTACCTGGTGAAAAGTAATGAGTAAAATACGGATGCCATCCGCTAACATGAGATTGAAGCAATAAAGCTTGTGGAGTCCCTGTAACTTGTAAATAAATACTGCTTGCTGCCGTATTTTTTATTTCTTCTAATCGTTTATTTATTGTGCTTTGCCTATTTTTATTTACTAGCGTGTTAAGACTTGCAGCATCTGCTTCATCATCGACAATGAATAAAGCATTACCTTCGCAATAATGCGAAGATGACAAATTATTTTTCCATTTTCTTAGAATACTTGTATTTTTCTTTAATACGATTATTGCAGGTTTTCGCATTTGATTTGCAGTAAATGCATATTCATCTGTTTCACCGCACACACAAAAATCCGGTAAATCATTCCTCACTCTAAATAATGTTTGCTGTTGTAAAAGTGTATTATCAGTTGTCAGCAACAGAAATATGTGGAACCCTTCATCTGCCGCACTAGAAATTAAATCGAATAAATGACTTGTTTTACTGCTTTGTACATTACCAAGTAACAAACTAATAACATATTCTTTATATGAGAAAGGTTTTATATACTCAGGTGCTATTTTCCCGGTAGTTTTATTAACAGCCTTAGCAAGTGCATAATTTCCTCATATTACTGCACGGAAAAACACTTGTTCTGAAGTAATTTTACATTTCTCCATTTCAATATTTTGAACAGGATTAAATATAGAAATGAATTTAGGAATTTCTAATAAATTTTTTACGATAACCAACACATAATCATTTTTGTATTCGCAAGCTTTATTGTATTCTTTTTCCGTTAGCCTGATATTGCCTTTGTCATTACGCAAGCCTTTCACTTCTACAAGAAAATACTGTGTTGGTAAAGATAATTGAAAATCATACCCATCGCCAAACAAGCGAGCATCTTCAATTTTTGCGTTTGCAAATGTATCTATCGTCATATAATTATTGAGAAAATAGCATTCCGCTTCTCGTCCTGTTTTCTGCATCTGTTTAAAATACGACTGAATAAGCGGACTTGTTTTTACATTACTTTCATTCTTCTGTAAATTTATGTTTGCGCTGTCTAAAACATTATCGCTGAATTTTTGAGCAATAGACATCTTAACAACATTTACAAAATCTTCCACACCCAAATTGCCAAAAAAAGAATCAATATAATTTTTTCTGAATTTGTAATCATTTCTAAATCCGTCCTGCCACCAACCTTTGCGAGAACTTTCTGGATTCATACCGTCAAATCTATCTTGCCGATTTTTTACAGTACCAATAGTTTGCGCTATACCAATACTGACAATATATTCATAAAACGCGTTCTTAGTTCTAAAACCATAAAGTTTTACAAAATCCATATCGAATTTTGACAATCCATACCCGATTAGATTTAATATATCGTAATTTTCGTGTTTTTGATTAGACGACATATGAAATCTTTTTCCCATATTTTAATTTTGCTTGAGACATCAAATAATATTCTTCTCGTTTTTTGTCCATAAAATCTGTATCTTCAGGTATATAATGTTCTGGATTATCTTTTGTATAAAGCGGTTCACCGCAATCAGGGCATATTTCAATATTTTTTTCCCATAATTCTTCAGAATTAAAATCATAAAAGCAATTAAGACAATGACCTAATTCACCGTAAGACGTTCTAAAAATCATTTCCACACCTCAACAAATTTTTTTAAGACCATAATATTTTAGATATTTTTCTGTATTAAAATTTCGATGTAATCTTATTTGTTTACATTTATATGTGTGGTAACGGTATAAAAAATGATACCCCCATGTTCCGCCGCCACCTGCTGCAATTATTGTTTTTGCAGGTTCTTTTCGGTTTATGCGACGGTAAACATGACTTATCATGCCTTTAACATATAGTTCATGATCCAGTGGTATATCAGTGAAATTACCGCCTTCTGGGATAAGTTCTAACATTCGTTTTGTCTTGTTAGCTATATTTATTTTCTCATTATTGAATTCAATTTTCAATGCACCTTTTAATGCTTGTCCTGCAGTGACATAAGGATATGATCTTCCTTTTCCATGTGTCGGTAAAGGATGCTTAAAATCAAATCCCGTGTCCACACGAATACCGACAATTAATAATCTTTCACGAAATTGTGGAACACCATAATCTGCAAAATTGTATAAATGCGGTTTTATAATATATCCAGGCTCAATTTCTTGAAAATCATTGATTATTGTTTCAATGGCTTTATTTTTATTTGCTGTTAACAAACCTTTTACATTTTCAGCGACAAATGCTTTTGGCTTCTTTGCTGCAACGAAATCAAGGAAATGGCGATACAAACCTCCGCGCGTCCCATTAAGTCCAGGTTGTTTCCAAATAACAGAAAAATCTTGGCAAGGAAATCCGCCAAGCACTATATCACACTCTGGGATCGTTTTATTTTTATATGGGTTTATCTTTGTTATGTCTTCATAAAGAATTACATCACCAAAATAATTTCGGAATGTGTCACAAGCCCATTGGGAAAAATCATTTGCCCAGACAGTATTGTAGCCTTCAAGATGAAATCCTAAATCAAGCCCTCCGCAACCTGAAAATATTGAAACTATACGCGGACTGACAAATGTTCCATTATTTCCCATTTCCCCCCCAATTTATCTCTAATAAATAGAATTATCCGCACTAAATATAGCTTACCATCGTCATTTTAGCATCCTTTATTATTACTTTCAATAGTATTTTTTTCTTAAAATTTGGTGTTTTTATGAATTTCTTCATATTCTCCTCTTATTCATCATAACTCTCATCGTATATGGTTTCATTTCTATAGGGAAACTCTGAAAACCTAACCGGGATTTTTAGAGTTTCCCTATATTTATTATACTATATACTTGTATAGTATATCAAGAAAAAATCTTAAGTTTTTACAATTTACTATTCTAACAATGTTTACCACTATCTTTCTTTTCGGTAACAGCTTTTCCTCTAATATACGAATTCGTATAAAATGAATATAACAGTTGCAAGAACATAAGACACCATATAATTGGTTCGCAGATAATTACGCCAAAGTAACCTAGAATGGGCACTAAAAGGAAAGCAAATAATACTTTACTGGCAAATTCTATGACACTTGAGACAACTGGAACAATTTTTTCGCCTATTCCTTGAAGTGCAAGGCGAAAATTAAATAACATTCCAAGAGGGAGATAAAATGGGGAATTTATCATTAGATACCTTGCACCATTTTCAATAATGATGCTTTCATTTGAGCCGGAAAGTAATCTTATCAAAACTTTGGAAGAAAACATAAGAACAATAGTTATAAACACAGCCCATATTGTCGTAATAAAATTGCCGTAACGGACTGCTTTTCGTATGCGGCTAAGTTGGTTCGCTCCTTTGTTCTGTGAAACAAATGTAGAAAGTGCAATGGCTACTGTATTCATTGGCATCATGCAGAAACTGTTGATCCTGCGAGCAGTTATATGCCCTGCTATTACAAGATGACCCAACCCATTTATGGCACTTTGAAGGGCGACAGTGCCTAAAGCTACAATCGACATCATAAATCCCATAGAAAAACCTTGAGCTATAAGTTCTTTGTATAGCGTAGCGTCATGATGAAAATGCTCTTTGCGAGGAATAAGTATTCGGCATCTTTTGAAAATATAAAACAGACAAAGTGCTGTCGAGATACTTTGTGCCACAACTGTAGCCACCGCCGCACCACGGACACCCATATTAAAACTTGTAATAAAAATAATATCAAATACTACGTTCAATATTGATGAAATAACCAGAAATAAAAGCGGCATTGTACTATCGCCTATAGCTTGCAGAAGCCCTGCACAGAGATTATAAGTAAAAGTTATAATTAAAAAGATAGTCAAAATCGAAATATACGAATATGCCGTGTCTATTATATATTCGGGAATGTTAATCAATTTTAGAAGCGGCATCATAAAAATACTTGCAGTAACCGAGATAAAAAACGTCAGCAGAATACCTATTACAATTGCTCCGGCAACTGTACGCTTAAATACGTCTTTATCGCCAGCACCATAATTCCGTGCCGCAACAATGCCGAAACCTCTGCCAACGCCTATGACAAAAACTAAAAGCAATTCAAAAATTACCGAGCATGAGCCAACTGCGGCAAGAGCTGTTTCACCAAGAAAATGCCCTACGATAGCCATATCGACAGTGTAATACAACTGTTGTAATATATTGGATAACAACAAAGGTATCGCAAAAACAATTAATGATTTGGTTATATTTCCGTTTAATAAATCAATTTTCATGATGTTTAAATATTATTTCCCTCAAATATTTTTAATAGACGTTTAGACTGTATGCGACATACTATTTTACTTTAAATCTATTAATGGACCAAAAATCCAACCGTTATTTTTTCTTTTTACCGGTTTTCGCCTTTGGCTTTGATGCTGATTTTTTCGCCGTGGTTTTTGGCTTCGCTTTTGGCACAGCTTTCTTCACCGCGGTCTTCGCTTTCGCTTTAGGCACAGCTTTCTTCGCCGCATTTTTTACCTTCGCTTTCGGCGTAACTTTTTTCACCGCAGGTTTTGTTTTCGCTTTTGGCACAGCCTTCTTCACCGCAGTCTTTGCCTTCGCTTTTGGCACAGCCTTCTTCACCGCAGTCTTTGCCTTCGCTTTCGGCACAACTTTTTTCACAACTGTTTGTGGTTTTGCTTTTCCGGCAACTCCTGCAAGTTTTTTGGCTTTCGAGGGTTTTGCTGTCAAAATGTCAATCAGGTTGTCAAAACGATACTCCGATTTTTCTTCGGCTTTTATCAGTACTTCGTAGACTTTGGCAATGCGGTCGATTCTCTCATCTATCGGGCTTTTTACAATGGTGTCGCTTTCTACCATGAAGAATACGGACGAGTAGAATAGAGCGTCCTCAAACCCTTCTTTGTTAAACCATGCGACATCGTTAAAAATGTTAATTCCCAATATGCGCCTAAAATCTTCGCTTCTATAATTTTCTTCAATAACCAAGGCGGCAAAATCGGCGGCTTCAAATTTAGTCGCTTCTTTGCGGAAAGGCGCGACTTTGTTTGACCCGCCATTCAAACCGGTGCGGCTCAATACCGCTCTTGCAATATCCGTTATCCGCCACGCTTGAGCGTCAGACGCGCCGAATCTGCGATAAATATCCCTCATTTTGCGACCAAGATCCCAGTGGTCAAAAGCGAGACTTGCGGCGTGGCTTCCGTCCGCTTCTTTGCCGATTATCAGACGCAGTAACGAGAGCAGTCCGTAACTGAGCGCGACAGAGTAAATAAGTTGTCCCTTTGAATTACATTCCATAATGCGGTCAAAGAGGGGAGATTTTGATTTGCCTACAGCCGCCGCCTTTAATGCGTCTTTTAGTTTTTTCAATCTGTTTATAAACGATTTAAATTCTTCCTCTATCACGGCTGTTTTAACCGCTGTAAATTTCATCTTGCCGCCTGTTTTATCTTTCGCTGTCCATTCATCGTAAGAGCTGTTCGCTCCGGCGATAAAATGAGTTGCGGTATTTATAAATGTTTCGACAGGTTTCTTAAACGAGTCGGCATAGTCTTTTTTCTCAAGCGAATCATTCATATCGACAATTATTTCTGGTTTTAAAATTTCCATAAATCGATAATATAGCTCTCCAAGGAAAATATCTTTTATTGCGGCGAAAGGATCGATTACTCCGCCTCCATTTAAATCGTTGTTCAGTCTTGCCCATCTGCCTTTTGCGTCATCTTCAACTTCATAAACATCAAGGAAAACTTGTGTTTCGTATCCTTTAAGCCCGACAAAAAATCCGTTTTCGCAAATTGCCTTGGAAGAACGGACAAACCACAGGTTTGATTTTTGTTCGCGTAGCAGGGTGAAGTATTGGCTTTCGCCGTGGATTGCAAGGGCTTCGCTTAAATTGTCCCTTCGTGTTCCACCTTCGCAGGGAATGGCAGGATCGCTTACTTTTATCCAGCCCGAAGTTTCATAATATGAATTGTTGTAAAAAATTAACGCTTTTTCTTCACGTCCGTTTATCCACGCTCGGTTTGAATAGGCAAAAACATTTTCGTTTACAGAGCCGTTGCAGTAAAGATCGTAAATCCTAAAGTTGGCGCTGCCCGAAAACACGGAACGGCGTTTCATCAATGGGAAAATTTCGAGCTCGTGGCGGTCTACCATGTAGCCATCGGGTTTTTCGTCCCGATAGGAACGGCGGTATTCCATTCCGTATTTTTCTTCAAAGCCCTCAATCTGTCCGTGTCCAAACATGGGCAAGCCGGGCATTGTTACAAGCAGTGTGCAGATACCAAAATATTTATCGCCTTTGCCGAATTGAGCGACTGCCGTTTCTTCATCAGGGTTGTTCATAAAATTGACAAAGCGTTTTAAAATTTCAGGATCAAATTCCATAGTGTTTTTGATGGTTGCGCGGTATTTTTGATTTTCCTCGTTTTTGAGCATATTCATAAAAGCTGAGTTGTAGACGCGGTGCATTCCAAGCGTGCGGACAAAGTAACCTTCCATCATCCAAAAAGCCTCGGCAAGTAGCAGGGTGTTCGGCGCTTCAGCCGCGCAGCGATCAACTACTTCGCGCCAGAATTCATTTGGTATACGGCGGTTAAATTCTTCGGTAGTAATGGAATGTTCGGCGCGGCTTGCGATTGCTCCGCCGGTTCCCGGTGCGGGATACCAGAGCCGTTGAATGTGCCGTTTTGCGAGTGTCATGGCTGCGTCAAAACGCACGATAGAGAATTGCTGACACACGCCAATAATTGTGCGGATTACCGCTTCCCTTGCTTCGGGGTTTAAAAAGTCAATTTGTGCGGTATCGTTCCACGGCATTGAAGTGCCGTCATTTCCATGGTAGATGTAGCGTGTGTTTCCTGTGCGATTATCGATCCGTTTAAAAACAACCGCAGCGTCACTGCGTGAAAAATAATGTTCTTCAATTTGAACAGTTACGTCGTCTCTGCCTGAAAGGTTGCCGCAGTTATAGTTGTATGTCGGGAAAGGAGGGTAGGGCAGTTGCAGAAAACGATCAGGGTGTTCGATCATCCTTTTGCTGTCGATGCCTGTGTGGTTTGGAACCATGTCCGAGCCTAGGCGGATCCCCCTTTGCATACAGCGTTCACGCAAATTGGAAAGCGCCCCCCAACCGCCGAGTTCTCCCGCTATATCATAATCATGCAAACTGTAAGCAGACGCAGCCGCTTCGGGATTGCCTGTCCATTGTTTTATCGTCTTACTCGCCTGACTTCGTTCCCAAAGACCGATTAGCCACAGCCCCGTAAAACCTCTCCTTGATAATTCGTCAAGTTCTTCGTCGGGGATTTGGTCAAGGCGGGAAATGTTTCTTCCGTATTTTTGTGAAAGTTGAAAAAGCCAGACAAGCGTGCTTTTTGCAATCAATACTGTTTTGGGCATCCAGTCCTGATCGGGACTGAATTTTTCGTATTCATCAAGACCGGCAAATGTTAAAACTTCGCTTGGTCCCGGTCCAAAGAAACTCGGTTTTTCTTCTTCGTTTATTACATCGAGAGCCATGAGCAAACGCGCCATGAATTTGGAAATTAGAAGCCCCCAATGTTTTCGCATATATTCAAGTTGACCAAAAAGGGAATCGGGGCAGACAAGGGCGGGAGAGCGAAGGAAGTCCCAAAGATTCATTCCGTCGGGACCGAAGACAGGCATTTCTTTTAAGTGCGCTTTCAATTCTTCGATAGCGTCGGGATAGACAGTTTTTTTAGAGAGGTCTCTGTCGTCAAATAAAAATTTAAAAGGTCTAAAGGCGGGGTTAAGGTTAGCCAGAGAAAGAAGCATGGTTTCTTCTATAGAAAGGGCGCGGCAACTTTCGCCTTCTTCCTTGCCTTTTAAGTAATCATCAACTTTTTTTTCGCCTTTATAAACAGGTCGGGGAGGAAATTGATCGGAAAAAGTTTTTAAAAGACCGCTTGTCTGCTTTTCGCCTAGGTTAGTATCCAGTCTGTCCAGAGCGGTTTCAAACACATCGCCCTGAACTTCTTCGCGGTAAAGGGCGACTACAAAGTGGAGGATTTCATCAATTAGCCCCATTGCGTAAAGATGACCTGCTTTTATAAAACGCTCGGGGTGGGCGGGGTCTTGCTTTGAATTGAACTTTGCCGCTAACTCGCGCGTTTGCCTGAGGTCGGCAAGAACCACATTTCCGGTAAGGGCGAAAAGGCTGTCTTTTAAGCCATACTCCTTACGGACATCGCGATTAATATGGAACTCCATGAGTGTTTTTCGGTTTTTCGCCCAACTTGCCGATTTTTTCTCCAGCTTATCAAGCCTTATTTGAAACTTTCTCATGAATGCCCCTTTGTCTTGTATTATAGTAGAAAAACGAGAACTTGTATAGTAAATTTGCTAATATCTTATTTATTAAAAACGCTTACCATTTACCGAATTTTTTATTTGAATCTCCATAAATAAAAATTTCTTTGTTATATTGACCGGTTTTTGGTATGGTAAATAATAGTTTCATCATACGCGGTTTTATCATGTTAAAGCGTATTTCACGATAATGTTTTTTGGAGTCGTTTCTCATTTCCAATTCAGCCAAATTTAAGCCTTCATATTTGAAAATAACTTTTTGTTCTGAAACCTGCCCTTTTGACCGAGCCTTTGAATTGGACACTTCAACCGCATCTGAAAAAGCTTTTACTACATCAGTATTACTAAATACATGAAATTTTTTGTCATGTTTTACTGTTAAATAATTTACTTCGCC
>NZ_BDHD01000037.1:0-16986 GCF_054786075.1 Treponema sp. R6D11
CAGATGATCACCAATCCAGAGAACACTGTCTATTCAATCAAGCGTTTCATGGGTCAAGGAAATTCAGTAGTTTTTTATGTAAATTATTTAACATAAAAGGTTGTAAATTTATGAAAATATTGATATTAGCGATTTACGATTTTATTGGTTATTTTTTATCCGCTATTGCCGCCAATTCGTGCATTGAGTCGCGTAATTGGTTTGTCATTTTGAGCATTTTATCGTAATCGGTTTTTACGGAATTGCTTATATCGCGCAGGTCGCAAAGAGAGTTTGTAATTTCTCCGCTTTGGGCGGACAGCTCATTAAAGGTGTTTATAAGAGTGGTCATTGTATCCGCAAAACTGCTTATTTCTTTTGACATACCGGTAATTCTGACGCCGGTATCATCTGATTGTTTAGATGTTTTTGCTATACCGTCTATGATATTTTTTAATGTCTGCGATATATTGCGGGAATTTTCTCTTGTAGTTTCGGAAAGACGGCGGATTTCATTTGCTACTACGGCAAAGCCTTTTCCAGCTTCACCGGCATGAGCGGCTTCGATTGCCGCGTTCATTGAAAGCAAATTTGTATTAGCGGCAATCGCGCTGATTATTTTAATTGCGGACGCAATACCGTCAACTAATTGAGAAATACCTTGAATTGACTGAATTGTTTCACGCATAGACTCTTGGCTTTGGTTTGTATTTTCTAACAAGCCTTTTATGTCTTGGCGTTTTTTCTGTGAAATATCGGAAGTGGACATTAACGAATTAACCATTACTTCGGTTTTTTTGGAAGATTCTTCGACAGATTTTGACTGGGTATCTATGCTTTCATATAAATCATGTACAATTTGTACTATGCCGTCGATAAGAGAAGTTGCATTGTTTATATGCTCTGTAAGCAGATTGATTAATTCATGTACTTTCCTTCCTTCGTTAAGCATTTCAAGAATGTAGTGGGCGCAGTGATCGGGTTTGTTTACTCCGTTAAAAATAGCCGTTGCCATCGATTTACAGCTTCCGTAACCGCAGCTTGTACAATCGTATAAATCTTTTTCGCTGTACTTTTTCATACTAGCGTAGATTTTTTTAAGCTCTTCTTCATTTGGTTTTTTTATGGTGTTGTTTCCCGATAAGTCCCTGTAACTTCTATTGTATAAGTCTTTTTTCCAGTATTTATTCAATAAGTTATGATACTTTTTATATACCCATTCTCCTTTTTTGGGTTTATGGTATTCTTCCAGCTTTGCTCTGCGTTTACGAATTGGGTTTTCAAGTACAGGTAATGACAAATGGCTATTCCCCGTTCCGGGACCTCCATTACAACCTTTTTCGCAGTTTAGACAGTCTATCAATAACGGCAGTTCAGTATCTTTATCCAATTCTTCCGCAAGTTCCAATAAGTACGGATATATAGTGTGAACACCCTCTGTTTTATGAGTCCTTCTTCTGATACCTGGGACAAAACGTTCCGCTGTATCCAGTAAGCCGCCTGGAGAGGAGAATCCTACCGCGCGTTCCGCATGCGGTCCTATATATTCAACTTCAGGAAAAGCGGAAAGATCGATATTACGCTCTTTAATATAATTTTTTAATGCAGACATTGTTACGTTATAATCTCCAATACTAGTTTCATCAAACTCGCGCCGCTTGGCGATACATGGGGATATAATTACAATTTTATGATTTTTATATTCGGGGTAAAATTCACGGATCAATTTTGCGGTGTGGAGCATTGGACTGTCCGCCGGCGCAAGGTAGGGTATTAACTCAGGATGATAAATTTGAATAAAAGAGACAATCGCCGGACATGGCTGAGCGATAACAGTTCTTGGATTTTTTGCTTTAATGTATTCAAGGTATGAAATAACGGTTAATTCCGCGCCGAAACTTACGTCAAAAAAAGCTTCAACGCCGATGGTCTTAAGCCATCCGTTTAAATTCAAGTATTGGTTAGGAAAGGCTGAAGCGGCTGCCGGAGCGACAACAGCGACAGCTTTTTGTCCCTGTTTAAGATCGCTGAAAAAATGAGAGGTATCGTCTACTAATTTTCTGGCTTTGTGCGAGCATACCAAAATACAATTGCCGCAACCTATGCAAAGATCAGGATTTATAGCCAGCTTATCGCCTGATCCGTCCATGCAGTATTTTACGGGGCAACCTGTTATACACGCGTAACAATTTATACATTTATCTTCATCAATTTGAATAACGTGTGAAAGTGGCGCTTGCCCCATGCTAAAAACTCCTTAAAAACATGAAAATTCTCTACCCATTATATTGTATCGACTGCTGTTAATCAACAATTTTTGTAAGTTTTGTTTGCTTTTTGGGCATTATCTCTATTGACCGCTTAATTATTTTTTGGTAATTTTAAAATAACAAATTGAGGTAATATGTCATGTCAGTCGATATAAAAAACATTGTAAAAAATTTACACCCGCTGGAAGTGCGAATACTCCTTAATTACAAAAAAGGAGAAGAGCTTACAATAGAAAAAGTTGAGCAGGAGCTGGGATTTAAACCCGGTAACGGAAACCAAGCGCTTTCATGGCTTGCGGGCAAAGAATTGGTGGAAGAACTTAGGCGTGAGACAGCTGTGTTTTTTGAGTTGACAGATCTTGGAAAAGTGTGGAAAGAAAAGGGTAGCCCCGAAGAGCGTATTATTGAGCTTGTAAAAACAAAGAGCGGAGAACTTAAACTGCCTGACATTGCTAAGGCGCTTAACATCGAAAACAAAGATATTGGCAGCGCGTTTGGAAGTCTTTCTAAAATTGGCATACTTGCAATGGACGGCGATAAAAATGTAGTTGTGTCAAAATGTCCTTCTGCCGATCAATTTGCCGTGCTTCGCAGTTTGTTGGAAAAGGGAGTTAAAGGCGCAATTTCCGAAGCTTCCTTAGACACAACCGAAAAAAGTGTCATGTCAGGTATCGCGAAAAAACGCGGAGCGGCGGACGCGCCGTTTCGTCAAATAGATCGTGAAACAGTTTTCTTTGGTTTTAAAACTGCGGAAGATGGATCTATCCCCGCAGTCGAAGCGGCGCAAGCGCTTAAAGCGGCGGGAATTACAGGTGATGAAATTGGCGCATTGACCCAATCAATGCTTGAAGACGGCAGTTGGAAAGGAAAAACATTTCGCTCGTATAATGTTAAAACACCTCCTGTTCGGCTAACGCCCGGCAGAAGTAATCCCTACGCTAAATTTTTAGAAAATGTAAAAGATAAACTTACTTCACTTGGCTTTGAAGAATTTGATGGTCCGTTGGTCGAGACTGAATTCTGGAATTCGGACGCTCTTTTTATGCCGCAGTTTCATTCAGCCCGCGACATTCACGACGCATACAGTATTGCCGACCCGTCAAATTCCACAAAAGACGGAATTGCACGGGCAAAATCCATTAGCGAACCTTGGCTTTCCAATGTCGCGTCCGCTCACGAAAACGGCGGCGCAACGGGAAGTCGCGGCTGGAATTATGGTTTTGACCGCGATTTTACAAAAAGGCTTATTCTGCGCTCACAGGGGACTGTGCTTTCCGCAAAACAGTTGCCGACGGCAAAAATCCCCGGCAAATACTTTGGCATTGCCCGTTGTTTCCGCTACGACCGCGTGGACGCGACTCATGGGTCTGACTTTTATCAAACTGAGGGCATTGTGTTAGGTGAAAACGTCAACCTTCGCACACTTTTGGGAATGTTGGAAATGTTTGCCGTTGAAGTTGCCGGCGCGAAAGAAGTTAAATACGTCCCCGGATACTTTCCGTTTACGGAACCTTCCGTTGAAGTGCATATCAAGCACCCCATTCTTGGTTGGTTTGAACTTGGCGGTTCCGGCATTTTCCGCCCCGAAGTTACTTCCAGTCTTGGAGTGAATGTTCCTGTCGCAGCGTGGGGCATTGGTATAGACCGCATGGCGCTGATGGCTCTGGGATTAAATGATCTTAGAGAATTATTCAGCTATGATGTTGAGAACGTAAGATTAAGAAGGGCAAAAGCAAGTTAAGTTTTAACGCGGTGTTTTTGCGATATCGCAGATACGGCGAGCCATATTGTTTAGAGGAACCTGTTCCATAACATGACCTAATTCATAAGCAACGCGCGGCATTCCGTAAACAATCGCAGTTTTTTCATCTTGACCTAAGGTCATGCCGCCTTCTTTGTAAATAGTGCCGAGGTGTTGTGCTCCGTCGCGTCCCATACCCGTCATGATTACTCCAAGCGCATGGTTTGTATATGCCATCGCTACCGAGGCAAAAAGCACGTCGGCGGAAGGTCTATGTCCCGAAACCAGAGGCTCGTCAGAAAGACGCACAAACCCACCAGAGCCTTTTTTTTCAACTTCAAGATGTTTGTTGCCCTGTGCGATAATTATTCTGCCCGGTCTTATTTCATCGCCATCTTCCGCTTCTTTTACATCTAACGGACAAATGCGATCAAGACTCTTTGCGAATTCATTTGTAAAGCCCGCCGGCATATGCTGTACTACGACAATCGGTACTTTTAAATCGGCGTCTATGTTTGAGAAGACTACGCGCAGAGCGTCAGGTCCTCCGGTGCTGATACCGATAGCGATTATTTCCGTGTTAGCAGGATAACGCGCTCTAACAGGAGGTTGAGCGGGACCGGTGGGCGCTTCGGATACAAGATTAAAATGAACCGCTAAATCTATATTCTTTGTTTGCGGAGCTTTTTGTTGATATTCCGAAGGAGCGAGAACTTTTTTACCTTTAGATCTGCGGTATGCTCCGCCGTAACCAAGCAGTTTAGCTACAAGCGTATCTTTTACTACATGAATATCTTCTGATACTGAACCTGACGGTTTTTGTATAAAGTCGCTTGCGCCAAGAGAAAGTGCTTCCATTGTAATAGCTGCGCCGCGGGCGGCAACGGAAGAAAGTATTACAACGGGAATATCGATCCCTCTTTTTTTTCGTTCTTTTAAAAATTCAATACCGTTCATTTCCGGCATTTCAAGGTCAAGACAAATAACGTCCGGTTCGACGCGGGGTATTTTTTGCAGGGCAAAATTGCCGTTCATTGCTTTTTCGGCAACCGATAAACCGGGAGTGTCCTCGATCATACGACCGATTAAGTTACGCATTAACGCCGAGTCATCTACGATTAGTACCGATATTTCATCTGCCATTTTAAATATCCTTTAGACCTTTTTACAATACAATGTTGCCCATTCCGTTTTTAAGAATTCAAATTTTGTATTCATTCCGAACAGAGATTCTGAATGACCAATGTACAAGAATGATCTTGATGCCATAGAGTCCCAAAAACGATTCATAACCGCGGTCTGAGCGGCTTCATCAAAATAAATAATTACATTACGACAGAAAACGATATCAAAATTTCTTTGCTGGGAATCGTTTTTTAAATTGTGATAGTCGAATTTTATTTTTGCTTGAATATCTGGGTGAATTTTGTACCCGCCGTCTACTTTGTCAAAATATTTCGCAAGATAGTTATCGGGGACGCCGACGATTCTGTTTTCGGCATAAAACCCCTCTTTTGCAGTCATTAAACATTTAAGTGAAATATCGCTGGCAAGAATTTCAAAGTTCCATGCTTTTGGAAGAATTTCACTTAATAACATTGCGATAGTATAGGGTTCTTCCCCAGTAGAGCATCCGGCGCTCCATATCTTGATTGTTCCGGGGATTTTTCTGATATTGTTAATTAATTCGGGAATAACGTATTTTTCCAGTGCGTCAAAATGCGCTTGATTTCTGAAGAACCGCGTCAGGTTGGTAGTAATAGAATCCAAAAATCCGGTTAGTTCATCTTTGCTTGACTTTACCTTTTCAAGGTACTCAGTCATGGAAGTTAAACCTTTTTCGCGTAGACGTTCCTTTAGCCGACTTTCCAAAATTGAACGGTTGGTTGGAGTAAATGTTATCCCACTTTCTTTATATATAAGATCGCGATATAACTCAAAATTGGCATCACTAAGAGTCTCTATTTCTGCCATATCTATATAATATGTGAGTATTCAAATAGAGTCAATAGCTATAAATTAAACCGATATTTATTAAAAAAATGTTAAAAAACCACATTAATTGATAGATCCGTACCTTTTTCCGGCTTCTAGGGGTTTTTCTTTTACTGCGGCAAGCTGACCGACTGTCATAATCCAGAACCCTTTTTCCCTAAGTCCGTCGATTATTTCGGGTAAGGCACTCAGTGTATCGCCTTTGGAAGTATTGTTATCGTGTAAAAGGATTATGCCGCCGTCCTTAGGATTGGCAAGGACGCTATCTTTTATTGATGTCGGCGTATGACCGGTTCCGTCCCAGTCATTGTGTGTGTTTCCGTCGATTAGAGCCATACCCCGTTCCGCGCAGACTTGGGACAGATTTTTTCCGTGGTTTAAGTTTGGAGCGCGGAATAAACAAGGATATTTACCAGTTATTTCTTTGATTGCCAGTCCTGTCGCGTCCAAATTTGCGGCTATGTCGCTTGTAGATGAGCTTCCCAAGCTGTCATAACCGTCGGAATGATTGCCTAATTCGTGTCCGCCGTCGAAATCGCCTGCGCGACGGACTTGTTTGCGCGGACATTTTGTCCAATTACAAAAAAAGTAGCTTTTACCTTTAATTCATCAAGTTTTGCGAGCATTGCCGTAGTCCCGCCATAATTGGACGCGGAACAGGGACCATCGTCAAAACTTATGGCGATATACTTGGTTGGTTTTTCATCGTATCCGTATTCATTCCAAACGGCTTCTATTTCCGCCTCAATATCAGCTTTTGAATAGGCGTAGTTCATAACTTCGTCTCCGTGCTCGCTTAACCATGTTTTGGGATTATCTTTATTAACATCGTTATCATTATTGCCGCTATCTGTAACGCATGCTGTTATCATTATAACCGCAATAAAAATTTCCGCAATTAATTTTAAACCTTTATTTTTCATTTTCCGCCTCTTAGTTGAAATATCCAATAATGCATGTATGCGGTCTTGCATTATATTATTTTTTATCGGAGGTAATTCTAAATATCGCTTTCTGTCGGCGGTTTGCCCATGTCTCTGTTGCGTATTTCCGCGCGGCGAATTTTCCCATTTATAGTTTTTGGCAACTCACTGACAAACTCAATAACTCTTGGGTACTTATACGGCGCGGTACTTTTTTTAACAAAGTCCTGCAAGTCTTTGACAAGCTCATCAGAAGCCTGAAAATTCTTAGCAAGTACAATTGTCGCCTTTACGTTGAAACCTCGGATTGGGTCGGGTATTCCGGTTACCGCAGTTTCGGCTACGGCGGGGTGTTTTAACAGCACGCTTTCTACCTCGAAAGGTCCTATGCGGTAACCTGACGATTTTATAACATCGTCATTGCGCCCCACATACCACAAATATCCTTGCTCATCGTAATAGGCAAGATCGCCTGTGTGGAAATATCCGTCATGCCATGAGGTGTTTGTAGCTTCGTCGTTTTTGTAGTAACCGATAAATAGACCAACTGGACGGCGGATAACTCCGTGTTTGGGGCGATCCGCCTTCATGCAGATTTCGCCTGTTGCGCCGATTGGGACATTGTTGCCGTCCGCGTCGAGGAGGGCAATGTCGTAACCTGGGATTTCCATGCCCATTGAGCTGGCGTGAGGTTCCGTGAAAGGGTAGAGCGTTCCGCAACAGATTGTTGTTTCCGTCTGCCCAAAACCTTCGTAAATGTTAAGCCCCGTCATTGTTTCCCATTTTTTAAACAGATCCTGACTTAATGCCTCACCTGCCGCTGTGCAGTGTTTAAGAGCGGAAAGATTGTAAGAGGGAACGTCTTCGTTCATGATAAAGCGGTACATGGTGGGCGGGGCGCAGAAACTTGTTACTTTGTATTTTTCGATAACTTTTAAAATATCGCGGGCGTTAAATTTTTCAAAGTCGTAAGTAAGGATTGCGCATTCGCCGAGCCACTGCCCGTACATTTTCCCCCACAGCGATTTAAGCCAACCGGTATCGGAAATTGTAAAGTGTAAGCCGCCTTTTTCTACTCTGTGCCAAAAAACTCCTGTTGCCAAGTGTCCAAGCGGGTAGGTGAAATCGTGCGCTACCATTTTGGGATAGCCTGTAGTGCCGGAAGAAAACGACATGATCATTATGTCGGAGGCTTTGGTCGCTTCTGATCCTGTGGGACGCTTCCAATTATCTGAAGCGGCTTCCAGTCCCGCTTCAAAGTCGAGCCAGCCGTCACCGGCTTTTTTACCTTTGGTTACCGCTTTAATTTTTATCGTTTTATATTCGCTTAAACCGCCGTCAAAAGACTCGGTGCAATTATTGTCTCCTGTGATGACTGCCATTTTGATGCCGCCCGCATTACAGCGGTAGATGTAATCGTCCTTTGTTAAAAGGTGCGCCGCCTGCACCGCTACTGCGCCGAGTTTGTGCAGACCCATCATGCAGTACCAGAAAAGGTAACTTCTTTTGAGTACCAGCATTACAAAGTCGCCTTTGCGTATACCCAACGATTTAAAATAATTTGCGGCTTTATTTGAGTACCGCGCCATATCCGCAAAGGTTATGCGTTTTTCTTCGCCTTCGTTGGAAATCCACAGCATACAGAGCGCGTCCGGCTGTGTTTTTGCCAACTCGTCAAGAACATCATAAGCAAAATTAAAATCGTCCTTGTAGGAGACTTTATAGTTTTTTTTAAGATCTTCATAAGAAGAAAAATCGTCTCTATTTTTTCCTATAAATTTTTCGTAAATTAACATAGTTGTCCTTCCTTATTTGATTACCACGGCAAGAAATTGTGCCGCTTGATTACCGACAGTTTTCATGGCATGTGGAATGCCTGAATCAAAATATACGCTGTCGCCTTCGTTAAGAATATAAACTGCCTTGTCAAAATGAAACTCCATTTTACCGGAAAGCATATAGTCAAACTCCTGTCCGTCATGCGAATGCAGAGTCAGCTTTTCATCTTGTTTTGGCTCTACTGTAACCAAAAAAGGCTCGGCTCTTTTGTGACTAAAGGTAAAGGCAAGATGTTTATAGTCGTAGGCTTTGCGTCGCTCTATATCGTAACCTTCGCCTTTTTTAACAATGGCGCATTTTGTAAGTTTTGGCGATTCGCCGGAAATAATATCTACAACATCAACGCCAAAAACAAGAGCCGCATTTTGTAAAAAACTGAAAGAAAAATCCCGCTGTCCGTCTTCATAAGCTAAATATTCTTCAACGGGAATATCCATAGTCTGCGCCATTTGCTTGGCGGAAATATTTAAAATGTCCCGCAAAGCCAAAAGCCTTGCGCCAATTTCATGTAATTGCTCTGTCATAATTCCTCCTAATATCCTTTAAAAATATAATAGTATTAATCGTAATATTTTTAAATACCCAAAAACCACAGATTTTAATAAATTTAAATTGACTATGACAGCTTGCTTAGCGGTCATTTTTTGAAAAATAAAAGAAACAAATAATTTTTTTTAAGAATTTATAAAATACTTGTACCCTAAAAAAGAAATTTCCATAGTCTGTTTTCTCGCTTCTTTATTATGTTAGTAGACTGATTATTTTCGGTTATGCGTCATAAAAACTGAGTGTCAGTATTTTATGAATTAAAACGCATAAAAAAATTTTGATTGCGAAGGAGAAAATTATGGCAAACAAAAAAATCTGGCTGGTAATGCTGGTAATAGCGCTGGCATTAGGATTAACGGTTGTTGGGTGTCTTTCCCCAACAGATTATGACAGTATCAATACCGATACTGAAGCAGACTCTGACTCTGATACAGATCTTGGAACCGATCCAGGTACTGACCCCGGTACTGATCCCGAAACCGATATTGATGATGAGTTAGAAGATGAGTCAGAAGACGATGCTGAAGATGGATCTGATGATGAGTCTGAAGACGACCCTGATGAAGAATCTGACGATGGCGATGTTTGACAATCGTTAACTATTTAAAAATGACTTTGACCACCTGTTTCAGGTGGTTTTTTTTTTAGCAAAAATGATAAAATACCTTAATGGAACACACGTCTTTAACGCTATTAAATCTTTGTACTCCTTTGCAATATGTCAAATCTGACCGCCAAAACCCTACGAGGTTTGAAGGGGAAATTCTCTTTTGCTATGAGGTAAATCCTGTTCAGGGTTGCAGTATTGAGCCGGATAGGGAGCGGTTTTTGGGTAAGTTATTGTTTATTGGGGAAAAAGTGGCGGAGACTCAGGGCGGGGGCGCGGAAAAAACAGAGGAATTTGTGTCGCTTCCGCAGGGGGATTACCTGTTTATGCAGTGTCGATCCGACGCTGTTTTAATCCCCGATGAATGGCTTGATTTGGCAATAGAACAGCAAAAAGACGCTCTTTGGGAACGGAATAATCCGAAAAACCTGCTTTATATTCGATTTTTATTTGAGGACGGGGCTTTTGTTACACAAGTTTTTAGGGCTGTCTAAAACTAAAGTTTTAGAACTTCTTTTATTGTATAGAAAGCGGTGATTTTTGCAAAAAAAAGTAATTTTCGACAGTTGATTATTTTTAACAATGTTAGTATTATTTAACGGTATGAATGAATGTTAAAGAACATTCTAAGTATATTTCCTACGTTGTGGGAAATGCCTATTATAGGCATTTAATTTAAAGATTACAAAGCTATATAAAAATAGCAAGTAATCACAAAAGGAGGTTCTTTCTTATGAAGAACTTATTTAAATCTTTAATGATTATCGCCATAGTTGCGATAATCGGACTTTCTATGGCAGGCTGCGTTACCGCTACAACAATCGGTGGAGCAGGCAACGCTCATGGTCTTTTCTCAGGCGGCGGCGCAAAGGCAGCAGCTACTGAAGGCTATACCGAAATTGCCTCGTACTTGTCTATTTTAAACCTCTTTGATACAGGCTATGACGACTATGCAAAGAAAGTAAAAGATGCCGAAGCTTCAGGCAAAAAAATTGTATCAGTAACAACCTTTATTTTCATTGGAAAT
This sequence comes from Treponema sp. R6D11, assembly GCF_054786075.1. Classification (NCBI taxonomy): domain Bacteria; kingdom Pseudomonadati; phylum Spirochaetota; class Spirochaetia; order Treponematales; family Treponemataceae; genus Treponema; species Treponema sp. R6D11. The sequence goes on from NZ_BDHD01000037.1 coordinate 10,931, forward strand.
AAAATCACAGCCTACGCAAAATAAGCGCTTGCTGAAAAGTTATTGATTAAAGAGGCTCTTAATAAGAGCCTCTTTTTTTTGCATAGATACAATGAGGACAGGGTTTTTGTTATACAGGTTTTAATGATGGGTTAAAATTTTAGAGTCTTACAGCTTCTACCATGTAACGGATATCGTAGCCGTTGTCGGTAACATGCATTGTTTCTATTACGAAAATAACCGAATTGCCGTTTGCATCAATCAAAACTCTTTTTATGTTGTATTGGACAATCCCCTGACGAACAAAACTCGGAGTGCCAACTTTGTATGTTCTAAATTGACCATTTGGCGAAGAAACTTCAAGATTGATATAAAATTGCGATCTTACATTTTGCCCGCTTCCCGTAATGGTGGGAATTAATTGAGCATTATATGACTTGCCTGAAAGGAAATCGCGGAAGTCGATTTTTTCCCCGTGCGATGGAGGTCTTTCGTCTCTGGATATGTAAAGGGGAAGTCCCTGATTCTGGAAATTAATTCCGTATCGATTTGTAAGAGACGAATTATTGGAAACTAGTCTGTGTAAAATGCCGGAGCCGTCCTGTCCCGCTTTTATCGGAGCGCTTTCCGTAAGAGAGACTTTGCCGTTTTGAACAAATGTGTTGGTAACTACATCTACGATATATAAATCCGCCCAAGGGCGTAAAGACGGGGCAAGTACCCCATATTGACCGAACATATATGTCCTGCCGTCCGAAGAAAAGCCCAAATCGACAAAAACAGCGGTGTCTCCCGCCCATAGAGCGGAAACAGAAATTAAGAGAATTATAAAAAGTATAAATACTCTTTTTTTCAATAGCATAGAGTTCCCCTTAATTCTTATTATCGGTATTACATTTTCTGTCTTGAGATTAAATATTTATTAGGCTAAACTGCGGTATGACGCTTTCCGAAAGAAATACCTTTTTTAAGATAGGTATTGCCCTAAGTTCAATCTGTACCTTGTTTGTCGCGGCGGCTTCTTTTTTGATAATTCCTGTTTTTCCCGAGATTATGGGAGAATATACCCGCCGTCCGGACAATATTTTTCAGCTTTTAACCGGTTTTTTCATGAGAAATAACTATTATGCCGTTTATGTCTCTCTGGCGGCAGTGGTTTTATACTCGCTTATCAGCATAATTTTTATTCATTTCTTTTTTGAAAGGACTTCCTCGCCTGAAATACTGTATATTGCCATTTTTACCCTCTCTTTTGCCTTGGAAGCTGTCCGTTTTATCCTGCCTTTGCAACAAATTTTTTATTTTTCATTATTTTATGTCGGTTTAGCGACAAGACTCCTGCTTTTTGCCCGATATTTTAGTATTTTTTCGCTTTTTTCCGCCGGTTTATGCGCCGCAGGGCTTGAAGTACAAAAAACGCGTAATGTAATCTTTGTATTAATTATTGCCGCTATGGTAATTACTATAGGCGTCCCCATTGATAATTCTAATTGGGATACAAGTTTAAATATCGTAAACAGCTATAATACAATGTTTACTTTGGTTTCTGCGGCGGCTTTTATTACCACAATGATAAGTTTTTTTATTGCCGCAAAAATCCATGATACACGAGAATATAGCAGTATTGCGGTTGGGGTTATGCTTGCCCTTGCCGGCAGGGGCTTTGTTGTAAATGTTGATAATTGGATAGGGCTAATTCCGGGTATTATTCTGCTGTCAATCGGGACTATAATTCTTTGTTCAAAATTGCACAAAATACATCTGTGGTTATAATGTACAATCCGGCTATGCTGGATTGCTGCTTAAAATTGAAGAAAATCGACCTTTCTGCCGAAAAGTAATAACTATGTTTTTTTCCAAAAAGACTTTTTGTTTTTTAGTAGCCGCGTTTATTTTTTGCGCGGGTTCGGGGCTTTATGCGGCTTCAGGCGACGGGTCATCATCTTCTGATACTGATACAATTTTTAATGCTGCGCCGCTTTTTCCGCATATGCTTTTTATTGAAACAATTAACACATGGAAAAAGCTAGAAAATTCCCTGCCTTATTGGGTTAACACTGCGGAAGAAACGGAATATAAAAACCGATTAAAGGATTATCAGGTTTCTTTTTTGCTTAATAACGATATTCTTGCGTACTATGGGCATCCCGGTTCGCGCAACATGGGAATTTTAGGACGCTACTCAATTGAAGAATTGGACAAACAGTTGACAACCCTTGCCGCCGAATACGAGGCGGTTAATGGCGGGCGGAAAGTGCGTAAGGCTTTTTATCTGATTTATGGGACTGTTTGGCCCAAGGGCGAAATAGGGATAATAGGGGATAAAGTTCTTCTGCCGTATATCGAGTACGGAATGAAAAATGATATATTAATTTTTATCGATCATCAAATTGGACGTTATGACCCTATAGATTCGCTTAAAAAAATGCTTCCGTATTTGCGTTACCAAAATGTGCATCTTGCCCTTGATCCCGAATGGCGGACAAATAGTCCAATGGTAAGTATTGGCAGTTTAAGAGCGGAAGAAGTCAATCTTGCGCAACAAATAATGGAAGATTATATAATTGAAAATAATATCCCCGGTGAGCGTATGTTTGTTATTCATCAATTTAACCATGTAATGATTCAAAATCGCGCGGAGGTTAAAAGCAATTTTAACAGAGTCAGGCTGATTCATTGCGCCGATGGTTTTGGTCCGCCCAGTATGAAACGCAGTACTTACGATTACAATGCGCTTGCTTCCAATATGCCTATTAAAGCTTTTAAGTTGTTTTACAATTTTGGAATACCGGGCGCGGGTTACGACGATCCTATAATGTCGCCAAAAGATGTGTATAAACTAAATCCGCGTCCTTATATCATTATGTACCAATAAGCGAAAGAGTAAGTCTATAATGTGGACACACCTATTTAACAAAAAGTTTGTAATACAGCAATAAAAACTTGTAGCCAATGTACGGGAAAACTCTAAAAAATTTAAACGGATTGTTAAAACAGTAGCCTATCCATTCAAGCCCGGAATTAAATGCGGCGCGGGACGGGTGTTTTTTTCTTTCGGCAAATACGTCAAAAATGTCGCTGCACCACAGTCTCATGCCTTCCCCAAGAGCGATGTTGTTTCTGGCAATCCAGCGTTCTTTGCCGCGTATGCCAGTTCCCGCCAACAATAACGCAGGCGATGATTTTTTGATAGCCTTAATGATTGTGGCTTCTTCGTATTTTTTAAAATAGCCGGGAAAACGCCCTACAATGCGAAGGCGCGGGAATGTCTGTCTGATATTTTGTTCCGTTTTAAGGAGGATTTTTCTTCTGCCGCCAAGCAGGTAGCAGGTAAATTCCCTATTTTCCAAAATGGTAAGCATACTGATAATAAAATCGAACGGCATATAACGATATGCTTTTTTCCCGGTAAGGAATTTTATTCCTCCGATTATGCTTTTGGAAATAGGAATAACCAAAGACGCTCTTGTAACATAAGAGCGATATTCGCCGCTTCTTCTTGCGCGTAGTAAGTCCCACAGAGAAAGAAGAACAATATTATGCTCTTTTTTTTCTTTTAGAAGCTCATACACAACAGAGCTAAGATCCTCTGGCGCGATAATATCAACCGGGACTTTAAGCAGGGTTATTCTTTGTCGTATTTCGCTTGTTTCAGTTCCCACGAATCTTTCTCCAGTAATAAAATGCGTACCGCCGCCGCGCAATAAAGAGCGGCAGTTTCTGTCCGTAAGACGGTATCGCCTATGTTTAACGGCTTAAACCCGTTTTCCAAAAAGAGGGAAACCTCTTTTTCGGAAAATCCCCCTTCCGGTCCTATGGCAAAGGCTACAACCGAGGGCATACTATTAAGATACTCGTGAAGTACCTTCTGTTCAAGCCCTTTTTGATGATGAAATAATAATCCAAGCGAGTTTATTGTAGTTTTTTCTTGTAGTTTTTCCCAATAATTAAAAAGTTCATTTATTGTAAGCGGCGGGTGAAGGGCAGTAGCTGTCTTGGAACCGCTCTGTTGTCTTGCCTCTTTTATGATTCGTTCCCAGCGTAAAAATTTTTGCCCTTTTCCGGCGGCTGTTTTTGCCACCGAAAACTCCGAAACAAATGGAACAATTTCCGTAATTCCGCCTTCAGCCGCCTGTCGGACAATCAAGTCCATCTTGTCGCCCTTGGGCATAGCCTGAAATAAAATTATCGGCGGTAAATTATTTTCCTGCCCATGCGCGTGATTTTCCGGGGCGTTGCATTTACCTATTAGTACGCCGTGTTCAACAGAGAGCACCTGTACAAGGGTTTCTTTGCCGTTTGGTAAAAGAGCGGGGAAAAATTCTCCCGGCGCAAGACGGCGGACATTCACAAGGTAATGATAGTCATTGCCGGTAAGTCGGACAATGCCGTTCTCGTTGCCTTGTGAAAAATCCGGCTCTTTATGAAAAATAAATTGTTTCATGCCTTATGACGCAAGAACCAGATTATCCTCGGCTTCTTCCTGCAGTTGTTTTAATGTTTTTGAGTTCTTCATTAAATTTTGATACGTTTTACTGTCAAAAATTTTCATTGCTTCCTGCAGTTGAACATCGTACTCCATATCATAAACAGGGGCTATAGTCGTTCTGTTTAATTCATTCCTGATTAGCCGCTTAAGCAAAGCCAGATTGATTTTGTATTCGCGTTCAAGCCCCTGCGCGAAAGTTTCAATTTGCGCGGGTGTAGCCTTTGGATTTTTTTCGGCAAATTCCGGTATCTTGTTTGCGTTTATGAGCAAGTTTAATTTTTCAGCGTCCGCTTCCGTATATTCGGGGAACTTTACTTCACGATCTGGCGGTATGCCCACTTTATCAATATTAACATCGCTTGGCGTATAGTAACGCGCGGTGGTTATCTTAAAACCTGTTCCGCTTAAAGGATAAACCTGTTGAACCGATCCCTTGCCGAAAGTATTTTCCCCAACCAGATAAGCCCTGCCTCGATCTTTAAGCGCTCCTGCTACAATTTCCGAAGCGGAAGCTGAGCCTTTGTTTATCAGCACAATGACGGGAATATCGGCGGACACAAGAGTAGCCTTCCTTGCGTTAAAATCGCGGTTTTCTGACGCAATTCTTGACCTTGTTCGCACGACAAGTCCGCCGTCTAAAAACAGGTTGGAAATTTCTACAGCGGCGTCCAGTCTTCCGCCGTAATTGTTACGCAAGTCCAGTATAAGACTGCTGTAATTTTTATCTTTAAACTCGTTTATAGCATCTCTCGCTCTTTCGGCGGACATCGGTGTAAAGGTAAGGAGTTTTAAATAGCCAGTGCTGCCAATCATGGCGTGTTTAACTGTAGGCACTTCTATAATCGCCCTGACAATTGTTACAGGGAACTCCATTTTTTCACCGCGGCGAATAACAAGGTTTACGCTCTCTCCGGGCGTTCCCCTAAGCATGGCAAGTACTTCGTCCATGGTAATTTTTTCAGTCGGCTCTCCGTTAATTTTTGTAATAAAATCGCCAGGGTTTATACCCGCGCGCCAGCCGGGAGTGTCTTCTATGGGAGAGACAACTTCTACCCACATTGGTTTCCCGTCCGGTCTTGGGGCGACGGCTTTTATGATATTAAGCCCTACGCCGCCAAAGCTTCCCTGCGTCGTATCGTTTAAATCTTTCATGTCCGATTCAGTTAAAAATGTCGAATATGGGTCTTCCAGAGCGCCAAACATTCCGTTCATCGCACCTTCAAAAACTACTCTTGGGTCTACTTCCTCAACATAATTGCGAATAATAAAGTCATATACATTCTGCATTATATTCGTATAATTACGAACCTGACTCTGCGTATTTGTCGCTCCCGAATGCAGTTGTAAATTACCCTGCGCGGCGGCTCCCGGAATTAACGCAAAAGTAAATAACAGGCAGAAGGTAACTGTCGCTGTAATCCACACAAAGGTAAAAGACGATTTTTTGTACTTTTTATCCATAATAACTCCTGATATAATTATGATATATTTAACATAAAAAAGGTAGTGACAGAATAGGGGAACAATATGGCAGGAAAGAGAAAAATAGGTAAAAAACTTACCGCGGTTATTATTTCTGGTTTGGTTT
>NZ_BDHD01000038.1:0-16880 GCF_054786075.1 Treponema sp. R6D11
TACACTGTACAGATTTTTATTTAATCTGGACTTTTTAGTAAAGAACACAAATACTACAGGCTATGTTAACGGAGGATACCAAGTATATTCTAGGACATACAAAAAAGATACGTTTGGAATTACCGATAAATTAAACTCATATTTTGCGGGTTTTGGGCTCTATTGGAAAGGTAAACCGATGGGATTTAAAATAGGAGCCGAAATACCTTTTATTATTTCAGCGGAAGACCCAATAACCATTAACGGAAATTATTTGTTATATTCCAAAGCGTACGCCGGTTTTGTTTTTACGTTTGATTAAAGGAAAATTATGACGGAAATTGCTATTGTAATACGTTTATGCCTCTCCTTTGTCGCAGGCGGCATTATCGGCATAGAACGCTCAAGCCGTCGCCAGGTTGCGGGGTTACGCACCCACATACTTATTGCCATCGGCTCGTGCTGTCTTATGATGCTTTCGATCTGGCTTCCTCAACAATTAAACTTAGGAGACCCTGGAAGAATAGCGGCGCAGGTTGTTTCCGGCATGGGCTTTTTAGGAGCGGGCGCAATAATCCGGCTTGGCAGCACTATTAGAGGGCTTACTACAGCCGCTTCCCTTTGGCTTACAGCAGCCGTTGGGCTTACTATCGGGGCGGGAATGTTTTTAGCCGCCTTAACAACTGTAGTCTTGGCAATTCTTACGCTTACAATACTTAACCGCCTTGAAAGAAAATTGTTTCCAGAAGATAATTGGAAAAAATGAATGGAAAACATCTTACAGTAAGCGAACTTACAGAACAAATACGCTTGAATCTTGAAGGTTCTTTCTCATACATCTGCGTAGAAGGTGAAATTTCCAACTGCAGACCTGCAAGCTCAGGTCATCTTTATTTCAGTTTAAAAGATTCAACCGCCAAAATTGACGCTGTGATGTTCAGAAACAGGTTAAAAACCCTAACCTTTGAACCAAAAGACGGAATGTTAATTAGGGTGCGCGGAAGCCTTTCCGTGTACGCTCCACGTGGAAGTTACTCCATTATCTGTGAAGAAATGGAAATAGCCGGAGCGGGCGCAATCCTTGCCATGCTAGAAAAAAGAAAACAAAAACTTGCGGCGGAAGGTCTTTTTGACGAAGAAAAAAAACGCCCCCTGCCCCGCTTTCCTTCAACCGTCGGCGTTGTCAGTTCTCCCACAGGGGCGGCGGTACGCGACATTATAAACATACTTGAAAGACGCGCTCCGTGTATAAAGGTGATAATTCTTCCCGCTTCCGTACAGGGAGACGAGGCGACTTCTTCAATAGCGGCTAGAATAAAACAGGCAAACCAATGGCATCTTGCCGATGTTTTAATTGTGGGAAGAGGCGGAGGCTCTGTTGAAGACCTTTTACCATTCTCCGATGAGGAAGTCGTCCGCGCTGTGGCAAAGTCAAAGATTCCAACGGTAAGCGCGGTGGGACATGAAATTGACTGGGCGTTATGTGATTATTCCGCAGACATAAGAGCACCTACTCCATCAGCCGCCGCTGAATTGGTAAGCGAAAATTATTTTGCCGTGTGGGATTTTATTCAAAGCACGGCGGAAGATTTTATTTCTGTTATGAGCGCGCGTATAGAAAGGGCAAAACTCCTTTTAAAACCGTTTGATCCTCAGGATATGGAATACCGCTTCCGCGCTATTTTACAGCCGCGCTTAATCCGCCTTGACGACGCAAAGGAAGAGTTAATTACCGCTGTTTCCGACAAATGCGCTACAATAAGAAAGAAAATAGAATTGTCTACGGCGGTGCTTGAAACCGCAAGCCCTCTTGCCGTTATGGAGCGCGGTTTCTCAGTTGTAACAAATTCAAGCGGCAAAATAATTAAAAATTCAGATAACGTAAAATCGGGTGATAAAATTTTTATTAGACCGTTAAAAGGAAAAATAAACGCTGTTGTAGAAAGTACGGCAAAGTAAGGAGATAACATGGCTAAAAAAAGTGTACCCGCAAAAAGCGGCGGCATGAAAAGTTTTGAAGACCAACTTGCTAGATTGGAAAAACTCGGCGAGCAGATAAAAAAGACGGATATTCCCCTTGACGAAGCGTTAGCCGCTTTTGAGGAAGGAATACGCCTCGCCAGAACATTGGAAAAAGCTCTTGAAAAAATTGAAAACCGCATAGAAATACTGATGAATTCAACAGAGGCATTATCAGACGAGTCGCCTGATTTAGAACTATTCAATACAGGGGAATAGAATGTCTAGTATCGCCATACTGCCGCCAGAAGAAGCTCTGCGTATTGCCGCCGGCGAAGTTATCGACCGCCCAGCCGCTCTTGTTAGGGAATTTCTTGACAACGCCATAGACGCATGCTCTTTGAACATTGAACTTACAATTGAAGAAGGCGGTTGTAAAAAAGTTGAAGTCTCCGACGACGGCGGCGGCATGACCCGCGATGATTTGGCAATTTGCTCTCTTACCCACGCTACAAGCAAAATAAAATGCCTTGATGATTTAAATACCGCCGTTACGCTTGGTTTTAGAGGGGAAGCATTGGCGGCTGCCTGCGCCGTGTCGCGTCTTGAAATTATCAGTTCTGTAGACGGAAGAGAGGCATGGAGGCTTACCACCGGTCCCGGAGAAACGCGCGCGCCTGAAATTGAGCAAACACGCAGAACAAAGGGATCTACTGTAAGGGCGTTGAATCTTTACGAAACTATTCCGGCGCGCAAAAGATTTTTAAAAAGGGAAGGAAGCGAAGGTACATTGTGCCGTCAGGTTTTTATTGAAAAAGCTCTCGCATTTAACGGCATTAATTTTCGTTATGTGCAAGACGGTAAATTAAAAGATTTTCTGCCTGCCGTTAAAACAAAAAAAGAGCGTTTTGCCGCCGCCGTGTTACAAACAGGCGAAGAAAATTTTTTGCATGAAATAAATGTTACAGGAGCGGGATTTTCAGCGGTTATAGTTATCGGCGGACCTGAGCTTTACAGAAACGACAGACGGCAGCTTTATATTTTCGCTAACGGAAGAAGAGTGCAGGAATATTCGCTTGTTCAGGCTGTTGAATACGGCTCTCAGGGGTGGTTTCCTAACGGCGTTCACCCCATTGCGGCGGTTTATGTGGAAATAGACCCGTCTCTTGCGGATTTTAACATTCATCCCGCAAAACGAGAGGTACGCTTCCGCGACTCAGGCGCGATTCATCAGGCGATTTCGGGCGGAGTTAAAAACTTTTTTCATGGTTTGTATCTTAAAAATTCCGATAAAGACGGAGCGCCGCAAGCCGAAGATGAAAAGAGTTACGGAGGAAGGAAAGGTTATCGCAAAGACGAAGAATCTTTTGAAGATCCGCAAAGGAGTGAAAAAGAGTTTTCATTTACATATAATAAAAATATCTCCGACGTTAAACGCAATACGGAAGAATATAAAAAGTTTACCGATTTTGTTTCTACTTCCTTGCGTAATAGGGAAAATTCTTCTTTAAACATATCCGCTCCGGCATACGGCGATATGCGCTATGCCGGCAGAATATTTGATCTTTTTATACTTATGGAATGGGGGGACAAAATTTATATAATCGATCAACACGCCGCCCATGAACGTATCATTTACAATAAATTCTTAAATGAGCCTGTCCCAAAACAAGAACTGCTTGCGCCCATTCCATTTACCACGGAAAGCGACGAAGAAGACGCTTTTCTTTCGGCTAACCGCGAAGAATTGTCGCGACTTGGCGTTGAAATTGAAAAAGACAGTGAAGGTTGGAGTATTACTGCCCTGCCTGCGGATTGGCGAATGGGCGATGCTGAAACAGTAAAAGAAATTCTGGGGCTGCGGTTAGCAGGTGAAAACATGGCAAAACGCTGGGCGGCGACTTTCTGTTGCCGCGCGGCAATAAAAGACGGGGACATTCTTGACGATGAAACCGCCTTTGAACTTGGAAAAGAAGCGTTAGCCCTGCCCGACCCGCGCTGTCCCCATGGTCGCCCAGTATGGACGGAAATTAGCAAAGAAGCGCTCTTTAAAGCTGTAAGACGGGATTAAAGCAATACTATTTTTTGAGCTATTAATTTAGCCAGATAAAAGCGAGAATCCAAATCGGCGGCTCCGTCGTCAAGAAAGGTTTGAAACTCGGCGGAAAATGATTCGGGCAAAACTGGTAACTCGCATACTTGTTTATAATAAGCGCGGTGCGAAGGTTCAAAACGCTTGTTTATGCAGAAGAGCGTAAGACAGGCGTTTTTTATAAATCCGGCGGAAGCTATAAGATAGTGAAATTTATCGTTCTGAAAACAGGCGGCTCCAAGATCCGACAAAAAATGCTCCATTTTTAATTGAACTGTGTTTCTCATCTCCACCCAGAATGGATCGCCGATATTATCGAGTTTTTTTCTTACGTCATGTATCCAATTTGAACGGGAAAAAACAATCTCACAATTTGCCAGACGGTAAAAACCGTAAGTTCCAGAATCTTTTATAAGCCACAGCGATTCATAATTAGCGCATGCTATATTGACAAGCTCGTCTATTTTTTTTGTTTTTTTGAATTCAAGGCGGACTGGAATATCGCCTATCAGGAAACGGTCTTTTTCGTTAATCCCCGCGCTTTCAAAAGCGGCTACATCATCGCCATATAAACGGCAGCGTTCTTCAGCTTTTGGAATAGACCCGTTGCAAAATACGTCAAGAATAAGGGCAAAGTACGGATCCAACGGATCAGGCTCAGCCGCTTCATTCAGGGTAATACATTCCACACCCTTCCACGCTGAAAGGATTTCCGTAAATCTTTCTACAAGTATTTTAGTCTTATATTTCATTGTTATTCTCCGTATATACTGATAGTATATCATAAAATAATAATTATGAAAACTGAAAAAGGTCAAACACATAAATTTTTAGTTCTTGTACCTCATAGGGATATAAGGCGCGAATTGCAAAAAAACTGCAGTTTGGCGCTTAAAGCGGGGCTTACAGGAGTGTATACTTTTCCGCATGTAACTCCGTTGGCTTCTCTTTCGCAGGCATTAGAAGACGGCGAATTAAAACAAATTGCCCATTCTCTGCGAAAAAAAATAGGAAAAAATAAAATATTCCTCCAAGATGACGTAGTTACCGCTTTTCCCTGCGATAAAAAAGATTTAACTCTTTGCGGTCCCCGTTTGGATATTATTTTCCCGCAAGATTTTTTTACGAATATAAGTAAAAAAATTAAATTTTATTTCTCTTCTTTTTTAATCGGTTGCTTTTTAAAATCGGAAAATAATACAAAGCTCAACGCCATTTGTGAAACTCCGCAGAAGGAATTGGGATTCAGAGCGGCGGCGGTAGCAAATTTTTATTGGAGAGCTTTAAAAATTAACGGCGAAATTTGCTATAAGTGGAAAATAGGAAAACTTTTTTGGCTGCCGCGTCCATAGCGGACAAACTATTAAAACAACTTAACAAGCCAAGTAGTAAGCCAAGGCAGATAGGTAACAAGAAGCACAACTGTAAATTGAACAAGCAGGAACGGAGAAACATAACTGCATATTTGCATAAACGGTTTATTAAAACGATAACTTGCAAGAAAAAGATTCATTCCGACAGGAGGGGTAAGGAATCCCGCCTCAAGGTTTATAACAAAAATAATTCCAAGATGAACAGGATCGATTCCGTAGGCGCACCCCAGCGGAACAATAAGCGGAAGGAAAACAAGTATCGCGGAAAAAATATCCATTATACAGCCAAGCACAATCAAAGCAATATTCAACAGCAGAAGAAAAAGATATTTTGATTTGATGGTACTCTGCATCCAAAAAGAAAATTTATCCGGTACGCCGGAATCAATAAACGCATAGGATAGGGCTTTTGCCATTGCCAGAATAGCCAAAATTCCGCCGATTATAGGAACAGCCTTAAAAAAAACTTTTTGAATATCTCTAATTAAAATATCTTTTTTAATAAAGACTTCTACAATTACCACATATACAACAGATACGGCGCTTACTTCTATCAAAGTAAGAATTCCCGAAAAATACCCTAACACCAAAATTATTGGTAATAAAATTTCAAAAAATGAGTCTTTTAATGAATTAAGCGCGTCTTTGCCGTTAAATTTTATAGTTTGATTTTTTTTAGTTTTTGAAGAAAGAATAAAACCGGCAATTATCATGGCAATAATCAAAATAAATCCGGGTATTATCGCTCCAATAAAATAATGAACAATAGTGTTCTCTATAGGTATATTCATAAAATGCAAGATTGCATTGGTTGATGTAGCTACTAATATAATAGGAAGACTTGGAGGAAACATTAATCCTATGCCGCCCACAGAAGTTAAGAGCCCTATGGAAAAACGCTCCGAATAATTATTTTCATTTAAAATTATTAATAATATCCCGCCAAGAGCAAGAATGGTTACGCCGGACGCACCTGTAAAAGAAGTAAAAAAAGCGCAGATAATAACAGCGGCTATTATAATACCGCCTGGTAACCACCCAAAAAATATTTTAAAAGTGCGGACAAGCCGCTCTCCCGCTTTGCTCTCGGAAAGGAAAAAACCCGTCAGGGTAAATAGCGGTATTGCGATTAAATCTGAGTCTGTAAGAGCCGAGAAAATTTGTATAACCGATGCCTCAGGTTCGCTCCCCGAAGCCTGAAGCATAATCAAGGCGATACCGCCAATTGCCGTAAAAACCGGCATTCCAGCAAGCCCAGCAAGAATTAAAAATAATATTACTGGAATATTGATAACCCTTGCGGCATCGTATAGATAATTAATCCACGAAAAGAAAGGTTCAGGAGTATCCTCAGCTGTTAACCCCCAAATAATTTTTGCGATAGCCGGCAGAGCGATAATACAACCAAGTAAAAATGCGGCGGCGCAAAATATTCTATCGCGGGTTCTTTTAAGTTTTAGCGCAAACCGAACAGCTATCACAAAAAAACCAAGAGGCATCGCAATCGCAAAAACTTGATCTTTTAAAAAACCAATTTGCTTGCCCTGCATAGCAAATTTAATATAACAAACGCTATCCCACGCCAGAATACTTAATAAAAAGATAGAAATTATTGTACAGATTAAAATAAATATATTTTTTATCTTGTCATTTTTAATGTATTGAACGGCGGTAATTGAAATATGCTCTCCGGATTTTGCCGTAAGCATAGCCGCAAAAAAACCGGTTAATAAAAAAATATGGAGCAATATCGCGTTGGAACCGGGTATAGTAAGATCAAATCTATGTAATAACAACTCAACAAAAGGAATTAACGCAAGAAGGGAAAGAGCACCAAAGCAAATTATATTTTCAAGCCATGATAATTTAAATTCTTTCTTGAGCCACAAACAAGCCTTAAATATTATGTTTTCACCCTTATCGTTCATAGTATTTATTTTCCGCTTCTTGCCTTTTCCAGTATACTGTTCATCTGGTTGTATAATTCGCGATCAAAAATAGGACCGACAATCGAAGATAAATTATTTTTTACCTCATTACTCCACAGATCATGCTGAGCCTGATTTAATCTGTTTACACTAAGACCGTCATTCCCCATTGCCGCAATAGCATTTGCTTCTGTTTTTACCACTGAAGCGTCAAACTCCGCCGCGACTTTGCGCGTAGCCTTTAATATTTCCTGTTGATCAGTCGGACTTAATTTATTCCATGTAACGCGGTTCATAACAATTGCGCCCATGATTGGAGCAATGGGTAATTCGAGCATATGGTTTAAACTTTTGTACAACTGCATTGGAGCTACTACAGCGGGAATAATATATATGGCATTTACGGCATTACTTGCAAGTTTGGTTCCGGTAGATGTTATATCAGTCTCTACAAGTTGGTATCCCATTACCCTAAACACGGCATTCATATCTTTAAGATCGGGACTTGTCGCAAGTCTCTGTTTACGCAGATCATCCGGCGTTAATATTTTTTCTTTTGTAAATATGTAAATCCAACCGCCTTTTGACCATGAAATAACAACCAATTCATTTTTAACGCGTTTATCAATAAGCGGTAACATATTTTCAAGCACAAGATCCAACTCCGCTTCATTCTTGATCATAAAAGGTATGCTTAAACTCATTACAGCGGGGCAAATTTCCGCAACTCCGGCAGAAGTAAAAACAGCTACTTGAATAGCGTTACTGGAAAGAGAAGAAAGCATTTTTCCCTCGCCACCTTCCCTACCGTCATGACTGACGATTACACGCACGCGGTTTTGCGTTACCTTTTCCCAATCAGCGGCAAGGCGATCAAGCGCCCTGCCCCAATCGGAACTTCGCGGTAAAGGAGACGCAAATCTGATATTAACGACATCTCCTCTGGCGCTGCCGCGCTGGGCATAAACCACGCCAAGCGAAAAAATGAAAAAAATCATAAAAATAAAAATGACTGTTCTTTTATTCATTTATTACTCCATATATGTATTATATCAATAATCGTCAGGAATTGGAAGGAAAGAGAAATACACCCATGCGTTGTCCAAAAGCCAGCGGGCTTTTTCTTGAGTAATAATATTTACAAGCCGCGTTGAAGTATCTCTATTAGGGTTAATTGCAAGGGCTTTTTCAAGACAATCTCTAAAAGCGTCATAATTTTGAGCCGGAACGCAAACGGCTTGGGCGTAAGAAACATACGCGCCTGCGGAATTTCCATTTGTTTTTTCAATCGCAAGTTTATAATGATATTCCGCGCGCTCCAAATTTCCGCCCAATAATTCCGGCAAAGAAGCATAATATAGTATAAAAAACTCGTCTAAAGCGGCAGTGCTGTAGTTAGGGTCAAGCTCATAAGCCCTTTGAATCATTACGCTCCACTGGGGTATATTGGCGCTCAATCCATAGTCAAGTATGTCGATGGAATACGCTGAAAGCCCACCCGCGACAGCCCAGTATAAAAGACTTACGTCTCCTTTTTTACATTTTTTAAGCAGGGGCTGTATGTCGCCTTTTTCTACAGTAGCTTTCTTAAAACCAGGAAACTTTTTTTCAAGAGCGTCATAAAGTATTCCGTATCCGCGAAGATACAACTGCTTTGACCGCCTTAACGCCGCTTCTCTCGCTTCCCATTCGCTCCTTGGGAGCATTTCTGCAGGTCCCTGCACAAAGGCATTGGCATACATTACAAAAAGTGAACCTGTTGTTAACATCAACCCCTGATGGTCAGGATTCGCCGAAAGCAGGGACTCATACATTTTTATCGCAAAGGGGATAGCGTCCCCAACCAGTTGAGGATCTGGGTCTCCGGTAAAAACGTCGGAACTGCCGTCGCCTGTCAGAGCGTCGGCTACCGCATTCATCGCCAATTTGTTAATTGAACAGGAAGGGAAAGCGGCAAAACAGACCACAAGCACAATTACTAAAATAATTCGCAATTTCATATATAAGCTCTTGTTTTATTATAACACATACTTTCTAAATAAAATAGGTATTTATTAGTCCCCTATAACCACGCGAATATCTTTATTGATAGCGTCCAATTTGCGGGCGGCTTCGGCTTTTGCCCCTTCCAATCCGCCTGAGCCGACTTCGGCGTGGCAGGTAGCGTAAAATTTAATTTTTGGCTCCGTGCCGCTTGGACGGGCGCTTACAATAGTGCCGTCCGCAAGGAAGAACTGCAATACGTCGCTTGGCGGAAGACCGTCCGCGCCGTTTTTAATATCGCGGACTTTCACGATATTTATGCCGCCAAGAGTCTTGGGCGGATTTTTGCGGTATTCTTCCATTATTCCGTTCATGATAGAAGGTCCTTCCGGTCCTTTAAAGTATTTTGAAATTCCCAATTCCTGCCAATAACCGCAAATGTGATAAAGATCGTCAAGGCGGTCAAGAAGAGTTTTTCCCTTACCGCGCCAGTAAAGAGTCATTTCGGCGGTTAACGCGGCGGCGGAAACTCCGTCCTTGTCGCGGACTTCAGTCTCTATGTTGTAGCCGTAGCTTTCTTCGGTTCCAAAAACATAGCTTTTGCCGCCAAGCTCGCCATGTTCCCATTTGCGCATAACATCGGCAATCCACTTAAAACCTGTAAGACACTCCTGACATTCGCCGCCGTAATATTCGGCAACTTTTTTTTGCATTCCGGTTGTAACAATGGAATTTACCATAGCGGCGTTTTTGGGAAGTTTTCCCAATTCTTTTAAAGACAGGAAAATATAATCTGCAAGCAGAACGCCCATTTGGTTGCCTGTAACAAGAGTAAAACCGCCCGACTTGTTAGGAACCGCAATGCCAAAGCGGTCTGCGTCAGGATCTGTCGCCATCACTACATCGGCTTTTTCTTTTGTGCCGAGTTTAATCGCCATGTCCAAAGCGGCGGCTTCTTCGGGATTGGGGAACGACACTGTTGGAAAATCCCCATTACCCTCGCGCTGCTCTGGAACTGTAATTACTTTTAAGCCTAAATCGCCTAAAACTTTTTCTACATGAAACGCGCCTGTTCCATGCAGGGGGGTGTAAACTATTTTTACCTCGCCTGCTTTTTCTTTAATTAGAGCTGGTCTAAAAAGGCGCGACTTGACCATCGCTTGATACGGCTCGTCAATTTCTTTGTCAATTATTTTAAGAAGCCCTTTGTCCAACGCTTCTTTTTTGGAAATTTCTTTTATATCTTTTACATTGTTTACTTCTTTTATAATGCCGACATCATGCGGAGGTATAACCTGAGAGCCGTCGTTCCAGTACGCCTTGTAGCCGTTGTACTGAGGCGGGTTGTGGCTCGCCGTCACAACTATGCCGGTATCACAACCAAGATGACGTATGGCAAAGGATAATTCCGGCGTGGGACGCAGTGATGAAAATAGAAAAGTCTTTATGCCGTTAGCCGCAAAAATCAGGGCGCAGGCTTCGGCAAACTCCGCCGAATAGTGACGGCTGTCAAAGGCGATTACGGCTTTTAGCTCGCCGCTTTTTGCCGCTTTTTGGGGAAATGTTTTTATAAGGTAGGTGGCAAGCCCTTGAGTGGCGCTTTTTACCACAAGGGTATTCATGCGGTTATAGCCGCCGCCGATTACTCCGCGAAGACCGCCCGTGCCGAATTCAAGGTTCTGATAAAAACGGTCTTCAAGCTCCTTTTGCGCGGCTTCCCCGCCGTCCTTAAGAAGTTTTTCCACTTCCTGTTTAAAGGCGGCGTCCTTTTCCTTGGAAATATAATCATTCGCTCTTTCAATAATATTTTGGTTCATTATTTCGCTCCTAAACTAAAAAATTTTCTTTTTATGTCTTACTTAAATGTACAGTATTATACTATAATATATAAAAATAGTCGATCTTGATAGGGGGCTTTTACCCCTATGCGGGGTGATTGTTACAATTTAGGAGGTTTAGCGTGTCTATTTCGTTATTTGGGCGGTCGTTGCTTACACTTTTGGATTTTTCCCCGGAGGAGATTCAATATCTATTGGAGCTTTCTTTGCAAGTAAAAACAGATGAAAAAAAAGGGAAAAAATACAGGCGTTTCGAGGGGAAGACTCTCGCCATGCTTTTTGAAAAACGCTCAACTCGCACAAGGTGCGCTTTTGAGACCGCTTTAGGCGAAGAAGGCGGACACCCTGTATTCCTTTCCAGCGCGGATATTCACCTTGGCGTAAAAGAGGAGCTTGAGGACACAGCCAGAGTCTTTGGCAGAATGTTCAGCGCTATTATGTTCCGCGGTTTTAAGCAGAAAACCGCCGAAACTTTGGCAAAATATTCGGGTGTTCCCGTTTACAACGGACTGACAGACCAATACCACCCTACTCAGGCTTTAGCGGACTTTTTAACTTTAATGGAAAATTTCGGTAAAGTAAAAGGACTTACGCTTTGCTATGTCGGCGACGGACGTAACAATGTCGCAAGATCATTGATGATTATTTCATCACTATTAGGAACAAATTTTACGGTTATAACGCCGCCTGAACTTAACCCAGACAGTGTGATTTTGCAAAATTGTACCGCGTTAGCCGAAGTATCTAACGCCATTATAAAAGTTACTCCAGATATTTCCGCCGTTCTTGGCGCTGACGCTATATACACCGACGTATGGACATCTATGGGCGAGGAAGATAAAAAAGAAGAACGGGTTAAACTTTTAAGTCCGTATCAAGTTAATCAAAAATTGATGAATATGACCGCCAAGCCCTCTACCATTTTCCTTCACTGCCTGCCTGCCGTTAAGGGCGAAGAAGTTACGGCTGAAGTGATTGAAGGACAGCAAAGCAGAGTGTGGGATGAGGCGGAAAATCGCAAACATACAATAAAAGCGGTAATGCTGGCGACATTGATAAAATAAACTGCGGTAAAAAATGACAGAAGCGTCTTTAAAAATTTATACTGACGGCGGTTGCTCCGGTAATCCTGGACCGGGCGGTTGGGCGTATGTCATGGTACAGCAGACGTTTCAGGGCTGGCAGATAATCGCAAAAAACAAAGGCGGCGAAAAAGGCACAACCAACAACAGAATGGAATTAACCGCCGTAATTATGGCGTTACGCGCTTTAAAAACAATGGATAATGTCCCGCGCCAAGCGGCAGTATTAACAGACTCCCAATATGTGCAAAAAGGCATTACTGAGTGGATACGCAACTGGAAACGCAACGAGTGGAGAACCGCCGACAAAAAACCGGTAAAAAATCAGGACTTATGGATGGAGTTGGATTCTCTTAATAATGAATTCCCTCTTAAATGGGAATGGGTTAAAGGACACGCGGGTAACGAATACAATGAAATGTGCGACGCAATGACTCAGGAAGCAATAGCAGAACAGTAATTATTTAGCTCCGTGGCAAAATTTGTACTTTTTCCCGCTTCCACATGGGCAAGGGTCATTACGACCGACCTTGGGCTGCCCTCGCACTACAGTTGCGCCGTCGGGACGGCTTGCTTTTTGCATTGGCGAACCGCTTGTTGGAGCACCGCCCGCAAAAGAGCCGATACTGCTGTGGCTTGCCGATTGAACGCCTATGGAACGGCTTACGGGTCTTCGTTGTCCCCCTTCCGCTACTTGAATGCGTATTAAGTGAAGGCGGGAAGCGATTTCCTGCCTAATATCTTCTATCATATCCTCAAAAATTTGGAATCCTTCTACTTTGTACTCCGTTAGCGGATTTTTTTGAGCATAGTGGCGAAGGTATACGGCTTCACGCAGAGCTTCCATGTTTTCAAGGTGATCCAGCCATTTGCGGTCTACAGCGTTAAGGTAATTGTCACGGATAATCATATTAAAGTAGTCATGACCGATAATGGCTTCTTTGTCGATTAAATCTTTTTCAAGGTCTTCAATAATGTGCTTTTCCAATGTTTCGGGGTTTCTGAATTCTTTACTTTCTGAATCGACAACAAGGGAATAGCCGAACTTTGTACGGAGCTTTTCAGTTAGCTCTTTTAACGCCTCGTTTTGATCGTTTCTTGAAGCCTGATTAAACTCGTCAATATAGTCTCCAATAATATCTTCGGTAGCGTCGTTTACGCGCTTTTTTAAATCATTGTCTACAAGTATCGCATCACGCTGTTCATAAATAAATTTACGCTGTTGGTTTAATACATCGTCATATTCCAAAAGGTGTTTGCGGATTTCAAAGTTACGCTCCTCCACTTTCTTTTGGGCGTTTTCTATGCTTTTATTCAACATCGGGTGGTAAATAGCGTCTCCGCCGGTCATTCCAATCCTTGACATGATGTTTTTCATGCGTTCTCCGCCGAATAAACGCATAAGCTCGTCGTCCATGGAAATAAAAAATTTGCTCTTTCCGGGATCGCCCTGCCGCCCCGAACGCCCTCGAAGCTGATTATCAATGCGGCGGCTTTCATGTCGTTCTGTTCCGATTACATAAAGTCCGCCGAGTGATTTTACTTCTTCATAATCGCTCTTCCATTTTTCAAGTTCTTCTTTATAAATTGCCGCATACTGCTCTTGCGGCGCGTTGGTTCCAGCTCGTCTTCTCGCCCGATGTTCGGGATTTCCGCCAAGTTTAATGTCGGTTCCGCGTCCTGCCATGTTAGTCGCTATTGTAACAGAGCCTTTCGCTCCGGCTTCCGAAATGATAAGCGCTTCACGCGCATGATTTTTTGCGTTTAACACTTCATGACGGACTCCTCTGCGTGTAAGCAAAGAGGAAATTTTTTCTGATTTTTCGATTGAGACCGTCCCTACAAGCATGGGCTGTCCTCTTTTATTCGCCTCGGCAATTTCATCGCATAACGCTTTGAATTTATCGGATTCATCAAGATAGATTACATCGTCCTCGTCATTACGGGCGACTGGCTTGTTTGTGGGAACAACAACAACGGAAAGTTTGTAAATTTTGTCAAATTCAACGGCTTCGGTATCCGCCGTTCCCGTCATGCCTGAAATCTTTTTGTATAATCTAAAATAATTTTGAAAAGTAATTGTCGCTAAAGTCCTATTACGCTGGGCAATCTTAATTTTTTCTTTAGCCTCTATCGCCTGATGAAGCCCGTCGGAATAACGTCTGCCGTGCAGAATACGCCCCGTAAATTCATCTACAATTTGAACTTCGCCGTCTTGCACGACATAATCAACGTCAATATGAAAAAGTTTATGCGCTTTTAAGCTCTGGGTAAAATAGTGAATGTACTCGAAGTTTTCTTCGTCTACTATCGCTCCCTGAATAAGGTTGCGTTTTTTCAGCAATTCCTCTATAGTTGCCTGCCCCTGATTGGTAAAAGAAATACTTTTATTTTTTTCGTTTATCTTATAATCGCCTTTAATTATCTCCCCTTGGGCTTCATCGGGATATTCGCCGTTTTCTTTTTTTTCTACTTCTTTAAGACCGCCTATCAGTTTGTCAACTTCGGCAAACTTAAAAGTGTCGTCTTCTGCTGCCCCTGAAATAATCAAAGGGGTACGGGCTTCGTCAATTAAAATAGAGTCGATTTCATCGACAATACAAAAATTATGCCCACGCTGTACACGGCTTTCCATATCACGTTGCATATTGTCACGCAAATAATCAAAACCAAGCTCATTATTTGTACAGTATGTTACATCTTGATTGTAATTTTCTTTACGCTGACCATTATCCATGTTGGAAAGAATCGTGCCAACGCTGATGCCTAGGTAATTGAAAATCGGCTTCATCCATTCGGCATCACGGCTTGCCAAATAATCGTTTACTGTAACAACATGAATGCCCTCGCCGGGGATAGCGTTAAGGTAAGCGGCGGCGACAACCATCAATGTTTTGCCCTCGCCTGTTTTTAGCTCGGCTATTTTTCCCAAATGTAGTACAATGGAGCCGAGGATTTGCGTATCATAGGCACGCTCGCCCAAAGCGCGCAGTCCGGCTTCTCTTGCCAGAGCGAAGGCTTCGGGTAAAATGCTGTCCAAAGTTTCACCGTTTTTATAACGCTCGCGGAAAAGGGCGGTTTGGCGTGGAAATTCCTCTGCGGGAAGGGACTGCGCCCAACTTTCTTTTTCGTTTACTTTTTGAAGTATAGGCATAAGGGCTTTTAAGTCGCGTTCATTCTGCGAACCAAAAAGCGCCTTAATGAATTTATCAAACATAGGGACAGTTTATCTGAAAAAGGGATACTTGACTAGATGTATTATTAGTGGGTAGTGGGTAGTAGATAGTGGATAGTAGATAGAATTGTTGTTAGTAAGCCATGCCTGATAATACCACGCTTCGCTTGCAAACCTCGCTCACTATCCACTACATACTATCCACTACCTACTTCCTCACGCTTCGCTTTCAAACTACGCTCTCTATATACTACCTACTAACCACTAACCACTATCCACTAATCACTTTCTCTCAACTTAGAAATAAGGGCTGTTAGCATTTTACCGATTTCTTGCAGTAAATTCATTATTCCCTCTGTATCTGAATCGGTAAGGTATCCTATTTTCAGGCATAGCAGTAGTTGGGTTTCCAATTCCGCTTTTGACCCTTGTGCTATTCTGAGAAAATGTATAAATTCTTTTGTCGAATGTCGTGCTTGACCTTCCGCTATATTCGATGGAATCGAAACCGCCGCTCTTCGCATTTGGTTGGTCAAAGAATACAATTCATCTTTTGGCAGTTTTTTTGTTGTTTGGTAAACCAGTTCCGCAATTTCCATTGACTTCTGCCATACGATTAGTTCTTGGTAATTTTGTATGCTCATGTGAGGGAGTATATAGTAAATAGTGGATAGTTATTAGTAGATAGTGAATAGTATTGTTGTCCGTAAGCTACGCCTGATAATACCACGATTATCTTGCTTACCAGACTCACTATCTACTACATACTACCCACTAACCACTTCCTCCCCCCCCCTCAGGGACGCACAAGCCGAAAGCCGATGTAGTGGCCCCGATTGATCGGATAGTTGTAGTACCGATACGCAGAACGCAGGTTCTGACCGTAGCTGTACCAGTCCCCGCCGCGTACCACCCGGGAAGTGCCGGTAGCCGCTCCGGTCGGGTCAATGTTATCCGCCGTTATGTCAGCTTTATACCAGTCCCAACACCATTCATACAAATTCCCATGCATGTCGAAAAGTCCCCATGCATTAGGCGCAAAACTTTCTACAGGTGTTGTCTTTCCTCTGTATATTCCTGTTGCATTACCATTATACGGATAGTTACCATCATAATTAGCCTGATCCGTAGTTATGTTGTTTCCTGTATTAAACGGAGTTGTCGTCCCCGCTCGGCACGCATACTCCCATTCCGCTTCAGTCGGTAATCTATATCCGTTTTTGCTCATGTCCATTACCGCATTATCCCATGTAGAGTTACTACCGGTTGGTATGTTTCCGCTATTATTTGCTATCCAAACGGCAGGATCGGTACTGCCGCCAATGCTGTACACGGGGTTTAATCCTTCCAACATGCTTAATTTGTTGCAGAATACCAATGCGTCATACCAACTGACATAATAAATAGGATAATTATCCCCTTTACCATAAGTATTAGTGGTTCGATCCTCCCCTGCTCCCATTACCGCCTG
>NZ_BDHD01000039.1:0-15006 GCF_054786075.1 Treponema sp. R6D11
GTATTAAGATATCTTGGGTACATGAATTATTAGAAATCCGTAATGATGTCTCACATTGGACGACTGAAAAGTCAACTAATTATACTTTTGATTTAATAAGTCATACATTAAGTACAATGATTTTATTTGTGCGTTCAATTAATATTAATGTTGCAAACCAAATTTCTGAATTGAAACAAGACTTTGAAAACAAATTTAGAAAACAAGAAGAATTTACTACTCAAAACCCTTAAGTTTTCTAAAATTAATGCATTATAATAAATAAGGAGAAAATCATGAATTTATCAAAAAATGCATTTTTAGGCTATGAAACGCAATTACGGGAAATGGGTTTTGGCAATGATTTAGACGTAATGAAGGCTCGTATTCTAAGTAAAGAACATCTGTCAACAGATGATTTTGCAAATCGGGCTATTTATGTGGTTCTTGCTGGAGGGTTTAAACAACAAACAGCAAAAAAAATACATAATAAAATGATGTTATATTTGCAATCTTCATCGCCAAAAGCTGAAAAAAGCAACTTATACAACGACTTATTGGATATCTTTGGCAATAAAAACAAGGTAAATGCCATTGTTGATATATGGCAGAATCGCGCTAAATATTTCAATGATTATAACTTATTAAAAGACGCTCCATTAGAGGCAAAACTTTTATATTTATATCAGCTTCCATATATAGGAAAAATTACTAAAAACCATCTTGCGCGAAATCTTGGCGAAGATGTACCAAAATATGATATATGGGTTCAAAGGCTTGGCGTTATGTTTAGCGAAAGAAAAGACTTAGAGCCAAAAATTGATAATTCAAAACTTGATCCAGAAATAGTAAAAGTATGCGATAATATGTTTGAACAAATAAAGCAGGAGACTGGTCTGCCAATAGGATATATAGACCTTGTATTATGGAGAGCCTGTGAACAACATATATTAAAGGAGTTAAAATGAAAACCGTAATAATAACCGTACCCATGAAACAGCCTCACGAGGTGGAAGCATTACAATACCCCGTGGACGGCAACAAAGCCATCGAATACGAAAAACCTGTACGTTGTCCAATACATGGCGTGCTTGCCAAAACACTGGAAAAAAATGAAAAAGTAAAGGTAATTTACATCCTAACAACAGGGGAAACCAGCGAATGTGAGCAAAATAAAAAGGCATATATCGAAGAACTGGAAAAAATCAACAAGGAAATCGGAGCTATTTTAAGCTACGATTCAATCGAAATTGACTTTGAACCTACCAATAAAACATACAACAAACTAATCACCGACTTAGCCGAAAAAATCTCCAATAATGCGGAGATTTACGTTGATACCACTTTTGGCTTCAAACCTGAAACCTTGTCTTTGTTTTGCGCCCTCCGTTTTGTCGAAGAATTCCGTGAAGCAGTCGTACAATATATAATTTACGGGAAAGTCGAATTCGACAAAGGAAAACCGAAAAATCCAAAGCTTTATGACATAACATCGCTTTATTATCTTTTCAAATTGATGGGTTCAATGGGGGCTTCCAATGCCGAAGACGCATTGAAAACGCTAAAAGATTTTTTCGCCATGTAAGGGGTTTTTGTGGATATACAACAGACACCTGAAGAAAAACTAAAAACAGATATCTATGATATATACACTCGTTTTTTTGTCGAATCTTCATCTGAACGGCGGCAAGTTTACTATGGACAGATTTGGGATAAGATAGTTAAATGGTGCAATAAATATCTTAAATATCTGAAAATAAATGCAAATGATATGGGTATTGAAATATTTAATGTTATAAAACGTCTTGTCAAAGATAATAATGAAACAACTAAGAACAAGTCAGAATTTTTTTATATTCTAGAAAAATCAGTGGAAAATGCAAAATACGAATATTTACGCAAATATGAACAAGGCTCTATAGATATCTCAAGAGAGAAAAATAGAAAATTTATGAAAGTAAAAAAAGAACTTATCAAAATGAAGGAACACCAGCCTGGAAAAAACTTAACCAAAGATGAGGAAGAAAAATGTATATCCAATTGGTTGAAGAATAAGCAGGAATATATTGATATATATAATGCGAAAAATATAGCCAGTATTTCGTATATAAAACATGATGAAAACGATGAGATAGACGACATTGATCTTCCTGATACGCAATCAGATGACCCTCTTGATGAATATATTAATAATATTGATATGGAAACCGTTTTGGAAGCCGTAACATCTGTATTTACAAAAAAACAGAAAAGAGCCAGAGATTGTTATAAAGCGCTTTTTACGCTTTATTGTATCAAAAATGATTTAAAGGGATTGTATCCTATTCTTGATCAGGAAATTATAGATACCTTTCATAAACACGGTAAAAAGCCAAAACAATACGAAATTTACTTAAAATACCACCCCGAAGCTGATAAAAACAGTGCGGAAGTTATGGCATCAACGAATCTTCGTGAATTCCTTAATGATATAGAAACCCACCTTAAAGAAAAAAACAGATAATTTTTTTATTAAAAACCTTAAGTTTTCCCAATCTCAGCCATTATTAATATATCAAGTAAAAGCTTTGTAAAAGGTCTCGGAGACAAACTCAGACGGTACGTTAACTGTGGATGCAGTAAACGCTGTATAAAAGGAGGAAATTATGAAAGGAAAAAATAAGGGGGCAATTATGACCCAACATCAGTTTGAAAAAGAGGAACAAGAGCGGGTAAAAATTGAAGAATATTTTATGACAGGGCAAATAGGCTCTGATGTGGCTATTTTTACCTTGCGTTTGCTTGGATTTTCAAATGCGAGAGCTAAACAAATTGTAAGGCAGTGGGCAAATGAAAAAACCGATGTCTAACAAAGGATGCATTTATGAAATTAGTAATAACCATTATCATATGCTCCTTAATTTGTTTTTTGTACTACGGTAAAAAAAATTCGTATTATGAAAAGAACGTAAGCAATCAAAAGATAACTAATGCTGTCCGAAATTTTTCTAATACATCTACACAGTCATCTTCGGCGCTTGCGTTTGATAAATTTTCTGAATATTCAAATATTGACAAAACGCTACGAATAGTCGCAGAAAAATGGAAAAAGACAGATGTAAACGGAGACGGACTTTATAACTGTATAGATGCCGCCGTTTTATTTTATCAGTATTATCCTGATAAAAGCAAAGTGTGCATTGAATTAAACTATAACCCAAAAGAGGATTTTAATCACTTGTTTAACTGCGTTTTTACTGACGGCGTATGGAAGGGAGTAGAACCTCAGGCTTACGCTAAAAATCATAGTAATTATTTAATGTGGTCAGTGTGGGGAAAGCGGTATGATAACGCATATAATTGCGTTGCAACAAATGACTATATAAAGTATGTCAGGAAATAAACAAAGGAGTATAAGATGTCAAAATATTCATTAACAGTTCCAACTTGGCAAAAGGGCTGTATTGAGGAAATGGTTATTCTTGATGAGACCAGAAACGTATTCAAATACTCGTTTTCCAACAGTCTCGATAATATAAAAACTGCTGTTTTTGCGAGAACCGGTATTAATATAGATTTAGAAGAAGCCAAATGGCAACAAAATCATAAACTTTCAATAAGTGTTAAAAAATTAATGAATTCTTATAATGTGAACTATTCCATGACAACAGATATAAAAGACATAGACAATAAAAAATTTATAATAATAAATATGCGTGTCGGTGATGATTGGTATGTTACAGGTTATGAAGAAGAATACGGTGAATTTTTCAGTTGGGAAATGCTCCGTATTTTGGAACTTTTTGATTTAATCAAAAAGTCTAATACATCATCTAATGATGCAGATAATAAATAATATTAAAAGGAGCAGATAATGTGGATAGTTATTTTTGTTTTTTTCGGACCAATTATTTATTTATTAGTTCATATTATTGTTGACTCTATTTCAGAAAAAATAAATGAATACAAGCGTGACAAATATTATGAAAAAGAAGAAATTTTTAATGTTAGTGAATATAATAACAATAATATAACCGAAAATGATATAATGCTCCTTTTTATTTCTCAATTTAGGTTGCATAAAAGTCGTTATTATTGCGTTGATTATGAAGTATATAATGATAAAGACGAACAAAATTACGCATGGTCAGTAAGAACAATAAAAGAAACCTTTGGATGGGGCGTTATTTATAGTATACGATTTGATTTTTCAAATGGTTGCGTTTATCTGTCTTTTTCGGGCGATGAGTTTATTTCTCGCGGAAAATCATCAAAAAAATATTATCTTTCTACTTTTGATTTTGGTACAGGCGATATTGAGAAAACACTTGACATTTGCAGAGAGGAATCAAGAATTAAATGGAAAATGAATGGAATGGAACCTGATGAAAATTTACCTTTTAATTTTATTCCTTTATTAAGCAGTAGTTCTTCATCAGGCGGTTATAGATCTAAAAATCAAGAAGAAAAAACATCTTATGAAAATACAAATCAATCTGACTTATTATCATTTTACCGTAATCTTCTGGGGTTAAGGTTAAGATTTTCACTTGAAGAACTCAAGAAATCTTACCATGAAGCCGTAAGAAAATATCACCCCGACCGATACAGTTCCTCATCGCAACGTGATCGCGCAAACGCTGAAATGCTTATGAAGCAGGTAAATGAAGCTTACGAAAAATTGAGGGCAGTTGCGAGGTAAATGCCCCATTCTTCCTTTGTGTCCTTCTCTTCCTTCGTGTCCTTTGTGAGAACTCTTCCGAATAAATTAAAGCAAAACAGCATCCGCAATCTTTTTTGCGACGGCTTTATCCAGTAATTTCTCAATTATCGCAACCGCAAATTCTCCCGCTGTTCCTGCGCCTCGGCTGGTGATAACATTGCCGTCCGTTACAACTCTGTCGCCTGACCATTTGCCATCTGTCACTTTTTCTTCCATGCCTGGGTAGCAGGTAAAATTTTTCCCTTTAAGCAAGCCTAGGGGAGCGAGTGCAAGAGCGGGGGCGGCGCAAATCGCGCAGACTAATTTTCCGTTAGCCGCCATTTCCTTAACGAGAAAACCTGTCTCTTTTGAAGCCGCCAAATTTGCCGTGCCGGGCATTCCGCCGGGAAGAATTATCGCGTCGTAGCTGTTTGTTTCAGGTTTGGCAAATTCGGAAAGCGTAATGTTTGCGGTCATTGTAATGCCGCCCCATTTGCTTGTTACATTCACACTATCGGAAATTGATACTGTGGTAACTTCTATTCCGGCTCGTTGCAGATAGTCAATGGGCGTTATCGCCTCGACATCTTCAAAACCGTCCGCCAGTAAAACAATCGCTTTTTTTGCCATCTTTATTACCCGTAAAATTATTAGTTTTTTATATAACCATAAAGCGGCTCATGCGCTAATTAGCGGTTGCGCCGCTCTTCTTCGGATTTACATTCAATGCACATTAGGGCGTAGGGAATTGCGATAAGGCGGTCTTGCGGAATACGCTTGCCGCATTTTATGCAATGACCATACTTGCCTTGCTTTATTCTTGTGATAGCCGATTCAATCAGTTTAAGACGCTTTAATTCCTGTGTGCCGATAGCTTCGATCATTTTTCGGTCTGTATCGTCGGACGCTATGTCGGCAAGGTCTTTTGGCTCCTCGCCTTCCATTATTTCTTTAAACTCTTCGCTACTGGCAACCAGAGCGTCGACAATCTCGGCTTTTAAGGCTAAAAGAGCAGTTTCCATTTTATCAAGAAATTCTTGATCTATTGGTGGTATTTTTTTCTTCTTTTTACCTGTCGCAGCCATTGTACCCTTTCTCCATTTTGTAGATATTAGCTACATAATTAAAAATATGTCAATAGTTATTTATCGCTTCCCAATTTTATAAGCGGGATTACAGGAGATGTAAGTTGCAATACTGCCGGAAAATCATCCGGTTGTAGTAAAACAGTTTCCCCGTCCATTTGCGCCAGTATGGGTTGGTTGTATTTTATTTCAAGGCGGTGCGCGTTAAATAAAAGAGCATCGCGGTTTTTAATGTGTTTGCCTTTTGTAATTTGGTTTTTAATTTTTATTTTGCGGAAAAATGGCAATTTTTTTACTCCACACACATTGCGGTAATCCGGTAAAATATGCTGTTGGGAACCATACGTCCGATTTCCTGTTACGCCCATTGCCAATAGTAAAAGTTTCTCCCTAAAAGATAGAAGTTCTTTATTGTTAATATCAAACGCGCGTACGTCAAAATAATCCACTTTATATTTTTTTTCATAGGACAATGCCGCCATGTCTATCCAGAATTGGTATCCGTTGCCCGGCTTCCCTTTTTTGATGTTGGTCATGTGCGTAACATAGGCATCAAGTCCCAAAGAAAGAATATTAAAAGCAAATAAGTCTTGTTTTTTCCATTCTGATGATCCGTTTTGCGCAGTTGTTAATTGCACAGCGGGGGCGAATTCAATATGAACGGGATTAAGGAGTAAATCCAAAGCGCCTGCCAGCGTGGGGCTGTCCGCTCCGTCATTGCCTGTTCCCATGGGAAGACGCAGTACTGTTATACTTCTGCGGACAGGGGCGGATGCCGTGAACATAACATTCATAACTTCTTTATGGGTTCCGTCTCCGCCTGCGCTGATTATCAAATAGAATGGGATAGGGTCTTTTTCGGCTCTTTCTATGAACGCTTTTGTAATTTCAGCGGCAGAACCTTTTCCTTCCGTAAGGTTTAAAATCACATTCTTGTATATTTGTCTTTTTGGATTTGCTTGGGCTTTTTGTTGGTATTTTCTTAGTGTTTTTACATGGGATTCCCATTTTTTCTTGTCAATGAAGCCGCCCGCTACCGGATTAAGGATAATCATACAACGCAGAGGACTTTCCTTTGCAATAAGAGAATGTTCACAAATATCAGAGATAGCATTAATAAAATAATAATCCATACTGCCAATTTAACATAGAATTATATTAATGTCAATGTTATTTTATCAAAATTTATGCCTACTATGGAAGAAAAATAGTATATAGATATTCTCATTCTTCGTAAAATTCCATATAATTCCATATTATGGCAAAATACCCTTTTGAAACAATTGAACCTAAATGGCAAAAATACTGGGATAAAAATAAAACTTTTAAAACCTTGGAAAACCCGAATTTCCCAAAAGACAAGCGTCGTTATGTGCTTGATATGTTCCCCTATCCTTCGGGGCAGGGGCTTCATGTCGGTCACCCTGAGGGCTATACGGCAACCGACATTTATTGCCGTTTCCTTCGCATGAACGGCTACAATGTCCTGCACCCAATGGGCTTTGACGCTTATGGGCTACCCGCCGAAAATTACGCCATTCAGACAGGAACTCACCCAGCTGTTACAACCGCCGCAAACATCAACAGGTTCCGTGAGCAAATTAAAGCTCTTGGTTTTTCCTATGATTGGGATCGTGAAGTCGATACGTCCGCCGAAGATTATTACCGCTGGACGCAGTGGATTTTCTTAAAACTTTTTGAAAAGGGACTGGCTTACGAGGCGGAAAGCCCGATAAACTGGTGTCCGTCCTGCAAGACCGGTCTTGCCAATGAAGAAGTAAAAGACGGTCTTTGCGAGCGTTGCGGCGAAAAGGTAACACGCAAGCGAATACGTCAGTGGATTCTGAAAATAACCGCCTACGCCGAACGCCTGCTTGCGGACTTGGATTTGTTGGACTGGCCCGAACCTGTAAAACTTATGCAACGTAATTGGATTGGGCGCAGTGAGGGGGCGAATGTAACGTTCAAAGTTGATAAATCGACATTAAAAAACAATGAAGACCTGTCCTTTGAAATTTACACAACTCGCCCCGACACACTTTTCGGAGTAACCTACATGGTTCTCTCTCCCGAACATCCGCTAGTGGACAAACTTACAACGCCTGAACAAAAACAGGCGGTCGCCTCTTACATTGAAGCCGCCGCAAGAAAGAGCGATCTTGAACGCACCGATCTTGCAAAAGAAAAGACAGGCGTGTTCAGCGGAGCGTATGCTATTAACCCTGTTAACGATAAAAAAATTCCAATATGGATAGCCGACTATGTTCTTATCTCTTACGGAACAGGAGCGATTATGGCGGTTCCGGCTCATGACGAGCGTGACTGGGAGTTTGCCAAAGAATTTAAATTACCGATAATTTTGGTTGTCAGTGCCGATAAACCGCAAGCCGGAAAAGACTATTCAGGCGAGCCTGCGGAATGTACTGCGGCTGACGGCTATTCTGTAAACTCTGGCGATTTTACGGGGCTTCCAACTGAAGAAGCAAAAAAGCGTATCACACAGTGGCTTGAAGAAAAAGGTATTGGCAAACGGGCGGTTAATTACAAATTAAGAGATTGGATTTTTTCCCGTCAGCGTTACTGGGGCGAGCCTATTCCTGTTGTGCATTGCGAGAAGTGCGGCATTGTTCCGTTATCGGAAAAAGATTTGCCGTTGAAACTGCCGCAGGTTAAGTCTTATGCTCCGACAGGCACGGGCGAATCTCCGCTTGCCGGAATTACCGATTGGGTAAGTACAACTTGCCCAAAGTGCGGCGGAAAAGCAAAAAGAGAAACAAACACAATGCCGCAATGGGCTGGTTCCTGTTGGTATTACATTCGCTATCTTGACCCAAAAAATGACAAGGCTTTTGCTGCGAAAGAAAAAATTGATTACTGGCTTCCTGTCGATTTATATATTGGCGGAGTTGAACACGCCGTGCTTCATCTTTTGTACAGCCGCTTTTGGCACAAAGTTTTGTATGACCTCGGTCTTGTAAATTCTGTTGAACCTTTTCAGCGACTGGTTAATCAGGGAATGATTCTGGGAGAGGACAATCAAAAGATGAGCAAGAGCAGGGGCAATGTAATAAACCCCGATGATATTATCAAAGAGTACGGGGCTGATTCTTTGCGTGTCTACGAAATGTTTATGGGTCCTCTGGAAGTAAGCAAGCCGTGGAACATGGCTGGAGTTACCGGCGTGTCCCGTTTCCTTGAACGTCTTTGGGCGATAAGCGAAAAACCTGTAAGCGAAGCAACGCCCGGCAGTGAGCAAGCCGGAGGCGCTGAATTGCAAAAACTTCTGCACAGGACAATTGAAAAAGTAACAAAGGACACCGCAACTCTTAACTTTAACACAGCCATAAGCGCGATGATGATCTACTCAACAGAACTTGCCAAATTAGCTGAAATTCCGCGAGCTTTATGGGAGCCGCTTGTGATAATGTCTAGCGCTTACGCTCCTCATCTTGGTGAAGAACTTTGGGAAAAACTTGGGCATAAAGAGTCGGTTTCCAAGAGTAAATGGTCAACTTTTGATCCGTCTTTGACTGTTTTTGACGAAGTAACAGTTGTAGTCCAAGTGGGCGGTAAAATACGCGAAAAATTTACCGCAGCCGCCGGAACGACGAAAGAGGAGCTTGAAAAAACAGCTCTTGCCCTGCCTGGGACTCAAAAATGGCTTGAAGGGCAAACAATAGCGAAAATCATTACAGTACCGGATAAATTAGTTAATATTGTTGTACAAAAAGAAAATTAATATTTGGCAAATTCGGTAATTATTGTGATATTATATTTATATAATATTTATGACTACAAAAGAAGGTAATAACGATCCTTACTTTCGCAATGATCCGGGCGCTGGCTTTCAGCGTATTCCTGTTTACAAGTTTGACATTGAGCAAAATTTTTCTGTTTGGAAGTCATGGCGCACCAGTGATGGACGTGTTCTTCCTAACCCAAACAGCCATTTTGAACTTGTAAGCGATCCGTTTGAGTCCGGTAGTCTTATCATGCTTACAACTTATTTTGATCCTTCAGTCGCCGGAAAAGCTTTCGGCGGATTCGGCATGAGGGCTCCTATTGATCCGCCTGTAAAAATAGATAATCAAACATATATAGAGTTTGATCTTTATTATCCAAAAAGCGCCGGTGGAAAATATATGCGATTTGAAATCTGGTCTACTTCCTCAAGCGGTGAAGGCGTTCAAAGTATTGCTGGAAAACCGGGGACTGTAAAATCTCAAGTTTATATAAGGACTTCAGATTTATCCGGTCTTGGAACTCTTTTACCGGATTGGATTGGTTTTTATAACGGAGAAACTTGGTATAAAAAAGCGGTTTATGTGGTAACGCCGATAACATCAGGAACATGGGAATATTTAAATATAGATCTTCATACGGAAAATGGCACAAAACTTGACGGCGATCAACTTATGATTGGTAATATCAGAATAACGCAGATGGATTCAAGCGGAGAGAAAATCCCCGATGTTGTAAATACAAAAAGTTATTTGGAAGTTGAACCGCTTAAAAGTAAATACAATTTGAATAACGGCAGTTTTCTTATCGGCGTTACCGGAACAGGACATGTCGAGCCTGATTCAATAAGAGGGTATCATTACGAAATTTTTGTTTGCGAAGATGAATTAAAACCAGAGAGTCATATTAATCCTCCGCAGTGGCTTAAAGAAGAATTTGCTTATTTTAAATTTAAGATAGACAGCTCCTTAACCGAGGGAGATGAATCGGAATGGAAGCTTCCTACCGAAGAACTTTTAAGCATTAGAAATTCAGGAAAACCAGGCGAATATAAATTACACGGTCACTGTCTTGCATGGATAAATCAATCTCCTCCGTGGATGAGGCAGCTTATACCTGAAAATATCGCTTCCCGCGAATGGAATAGCGGCGGATTGTTTTTCTCCGGCAGTACAAATTCTACCGGACCATATTTAAAAGTAAACAAGTTAATAGCCAGAAGACTTTATTTCAATCATATCTTGTATGAAATGCGACATTTTATGTCTGTGAATCCAAGATATAATTCTTCTGCGGAACGCGGTATTATACCGTTTCATTCGTTTGATGTTCTTAATGTGGAGATTCACGAAAGCA
The DNA here is from genome assembly GCF_054786075.1 of Treponema sp. R6D11. NCBI lineage: Bacteria > Pseudomonadati > Spirochaetota > Spirochaetia > Treponematales > Treponemataceae > Treponema > Treponema sp. R6D11. The sequence goes on from NZ_BDHD01000039.1 coordinate 10,843, forward strand.
GGTATAGCGCGATTATAAAAGAAAAACCCAATGAATGGAAAACGGCGTTAAAAAATGTTTCGTGGCTTATGGCAATGACGGATAATGATTATTCAGATATTGGCAGTCATTATGTTTATCTGCTTTTTAAATACGCTCATATAGCGATTCCTAACACGCTTATGGCTGAAAAATATAAAGCGCATTACAACGATGATAATATTGTTCCCGCTTACATGAAAATGGATAATCATGATGACAACGGCAGTATTGACGCATACATTGCGGAAGCTCCTCCCATTCTTGCTTACAACGAGTATGAAATTAATCTTTTTTCAAAGTCAACAGTAGCCTATAACATGATTAAAGAATTAAATATAGCATGGAAAAATGATCCACTTTATGACGGCAGAAACTTAATTGAATGTATGGGAATTCAGGGGCATGATTTAGTTACCCCTGTAACGCTTACTAAAAACCAACAGTCTTTACTTATGTTTACAGGATTGATTGATGACGGACTTTTAAATTGCGTCGCTTATTCGGAAATTGATATTAGACAGCCTAATACTGCCCCTGGCGGCGAAGCTCTTGCTCCTACGACTCTTAATCAAAAACAGGCTGACGCCATAGGATATCAATATGCTCTTCTTTTTAAATTGTTCGATAAATTTAAAAAATATATTGATCATGTTATTTTATGGAGTCAATACGGAGCTAGCTTTTTAAATAGTTATGTGCTTTTTGATCATGAAAAAAAAGCAAGTCAGGCATATTACGCCGTAATGGATCCCGATAAATTTATTACAGGTCATTCATATTTAGATGACTTTTTTAACGGCGAATATCAAAAACTTAAAGAATAATATAAAATAATTTGTAATTTATCTTTTAATTTAAGAATATTTTAAAATATTTTCTTAAATTTGCGCTTGTTTATTTGTTTAATATATTATATAATACTTCTTATAGCTCGTTGAGTTATAAGATGAATAAATAAAAATTATTTTTTCATCAATTTTAATTTTTTTTAAGAGGGGTTATTTATGAAAGACGGATTGGGAATTTTTCTTTGGAAGATTTCGGTTGCTTTGTATCTTGTAGCGAACGGAATTCTAGGTTTGCAGAAATCAATTTGGAACAAAGGTGATTTCTGGATCATTTTTAACAGAATGGGTTTTAAAGGTGATACCTTGAGTGTCTTTGTGGCTGTTGCCAGCGTTGTAGCGTTAATAGCGGGCATCGCAATTATATTGGAAATGTTGAATGTTCAAATTCCGCTCCTAGACACCTTGATACTTATTATTGCTGTTATCTGGGCAGTGTATGTAATCATAGAGATTATTTCATGGATAACTCATTCCAGCAAAACCGATAATGTATGGTCTATATTACAGATGTTGGCTGTTCACGTTATGGTTCTTGCTAATCTTCTTATTGCAAGTAAAAAAGCTTAAAGATTTTTAAATCATTTTACAAAGCCGTATACTCCGCAGTATACGGCTTTTTTTGTATTAAGCGCTTCAAAATAAATACCAATTACTGGAATTTATTTTTTCTCTATGATACACTGTCCATGTGAGCGCGGAATTTACCACAGAACAACTTGACTCTTTTTTTAAAGGAATTCTTGATATCGAAGGTTTTGCTTCCATTGACGATTCCCTGAACGGAATACAGGTAGATAACGACGGCAGAGCTGTCCGTAAAATTGCCTTTGGCGTTGACGCCGCTATGGAAACCTTTGAACAAGCAGCCGCCATTGGTGCGGGTATGTTGTTTGTCCACCACGGGCTTTTCTGGGGACACCTGTCTGCTGTGGCTGGAAATTTAAGGCAGCGGATTAAATTTCTTTTGGAGCACAATATTTGCCTGTATGCGGTGCATCTGCCTTTGGATCAACAGCCGAAATTCGGGAACAACGCCGTTCTTACCCAGCTTTTGGGACTGGAAAATATCGAGCCTTTTGGACTGTACCACGGACGAAAAGTAGGTTATAAAGGAACATTCCCCAAACCTGTTACAGTTGACGAGGCTGTAAAAAAAATTAATTTTATGGGGAGACCGCCGCTTGGCGTTTACCCCTTTGGCAAAAAAGACTGCGTAAGTGCGGCGGTAGTGTCAGGCGGAGCGGCGGACAACATGCGGGAAGCGGTTAAAGAGGGCGTGGATTTATATGTGACGGGAGAAAGCTCGCATAGCGTTTACCATGATTGTCTTGAAGGAAAGCTCAATATGATAGCGGGCGGTCATTACAGCACCGAAGTCTGGGGAGTGCAGGCTGTTATGCGTCATGCAATAGCGGAGCTTGCTATTGACGCTGAATTTTTGGATATACCGACAGGATTATAAGGAGTATAAAATGATAAAATTTGAAAAAGAGAAAGTTTTGCCGTTTTCACTTACGGCATTTGTTATTCTTGCGGATCAAATTATAAAAGCGGTTGTTGTAAAACTCAAGCCGGAAACAGGACTTATTAAAGATGTTTTTAATAATGGTTTTTTATGGATATGGCATGTCCGCAACAAAGCGATAGCGTTTAGTTTGGGAGAAAATCTGCCTGATGCGTTTAGACCCATAATGTTTATTATTGTTCCCATTTTGGTTTTAGGTTTTTTAGTATGGTATTATTTTAAATCCGATGAATTCACCTATATTCAACGCTGGGCGGCGGCTGGAATAATTGGCGGCGGTCTTGGAAATATCATAGACCGTATTTTCCGTCCCGACGGAGTAGTAGATTTTATCAGCGTAAATATTTACGGAATTTTAGGAATGTCCCGCTGGCCTACATTTAATATTGCCGATTCATCGGTTGTAGTATGCTGTATATTACTGCTTGTTACCATGTTTTTTACCCCATCAAAGAAGGAAAACAAATGAATAAAAAAGTTAATACATTGTTATTTATTCTGGGCGCGACGGTATTTAATGTTATTGTCGCCGTGATTAGTTTTATTATATTAATTATTCTATGTGGAAAATTCATATTTCCCAGAATACCGGAGACAGGTTACAGCTGGGCTGTTTCATTAATCCTGCTTTCCTCGATAGCGATTTCAATTTTTGTTTACCGCGCCGTGTTAAAGTTTTTCCTGAAAAAGATCGATGTGGAACAGTATTTTGATCCGCTTTTTGTGAAGCATAATATTAAGAGACAATAAATCCATGAGGAAGAAGAGAAGACCTCACACGAAGAGCACGAAGGAAGAGAAGATCACAAAGAAGAGGGAAGAGATCTACCACGAACCAAAAGCGAACGAAGACAGACGAGTGTTAAATACATAGATTACATACTTACCGCTTTTTTCTAAGTGAGGGCAAGATGTATGCCCAAGAATTTTACTTGGGGTCCTGTCAGCGAAAAAAACGCCTCGACTCATCGTCGAGTCATTTTTTTCCTGCCACCCCTCAAGTATTTTATTGGGCATACATCTTAATCGCACTTTTAAAAAAAATCAGGCTACAAGTAGTGTCCCTGATTTATCAGCGACACTACCAAAAAGAGCTGTCTATTACGCTACGTGTTCCATTCTTTCTTTCTAATTGGAACGTACCAGCCGGAAGCCAACACCGCTGGTCCGAGAGTTAGGATTGCCAGTGACTCGATACGCAGAACGCAGGCTCTGACCTTTGTCGTAAAAGTACCCGCCGCGTTCCAATCGGTAAGTGCCGGTATCCGCTCCAGCGGGATCCGTGTTATCTGTCGTTATATCCGGTTTATACCAGTCCCAACACCATTCAAACACATTCCCATGCATGTCATAAAGTCCGTAATTATTAGGAGCATAACTTCCCCGACATGCGTATTCCCACTCCGCTTCGGTCGGTAATCTATATCCGTTTTTGCTCCTGTCCATTACCGCATTATTATTCCATGTTGCATTATTTTCCGTCGGGTATTGAGAGCATCTCTATAGCTTTAGGGCTGGTAGTGGAACCGTCTGTATCGCCGTCTCCGTTATCATCATTACCACAAGCAATAAAAGAAAACCCTACTACCGCGATAAGGGCGGCAATGCTTAAAACTCTAAATACGTTCTTCATAGAAAACTCCTTAAAATTGATTTATGTATAAAAAAGCCACTGTCAAAATCGACAGACGGCGTTTTTCCGAGGATATTGAGAAAATTGTGTAAAAAAAGTGATATTACGTTATTTGTATCGCTTACATTGTTCGGGGG
>NZ_BDHD01000040.1:0-14498 GCF_054786075.1 Treponema sp. R6D11
GCGTAACGGCGGCGGTTGTGTTTGCGGCGGGGGGGGGGTTTTCGGGGTTTGTGGGGGGGTTTGTTTTTTTGGGGGGGGGGTTTCTTTTTGTGGGGCGGGGTGTTTTTTTACACGGGGGGCAAGTTTTTTTTTTTTTTTTGGTGTTTCCTTTTTTTTTTTGGTTTTTTATATTTTTTGGCGTTTAAAGGTTGGTTTTTTTTTTTTCGTGGTGGGGGTTTTTTTTTTTTTGTTGGTGGGGGTTTTTTTTTGTTTTTTGTTTTTGTGTTCTGTCTTTTCGTCGGGAGTTGACTGGGACTCTTTCGCTCCTCCTTTCCTCCGCCCGCCGTAAAAAAACAAGCAGGAAATTGCTCCATATTTTTATGATACGCCACGCATTCACAACATTTCCCTCTCCTTGAACAGCTATATGTGCAAGGACAACTCAATTTATTTTCACAAGACATAACCAATCCCTCCCAATATTTCTATCAACAATATACCACAAATCACTACAATTTGCAATAGATTTCGCACAAAAAACAATCCGTAGTCATAACATATAAAAAATTATAGGAGTTGATTTTAGAAAATGGGAATGGGTTATTTACAAACAAGCGCAGTTGTCGGAGTCGATAGCGAACTGCCACTACAAGATGCTTACATCCAAGTTTATACGCCAGATAATCAACTAATCGGTGAAACGCTAACAGACAATAGCGGCATAGCACAAGAAATTTTCGCCATCCAAGCACCAGACAAAGCATTAACGTTAATACCTAGCGAAACACCGCAATATTCAACAGTCAATGTCGTTGTAAGCAAGCCGGGGTATGTCACTCAATATATCGATGGCGTAAGAATTTTGGACACTCTAACAAAAATCTTGCCTGTCCATATGACACCGCTCGCGCAAAGCGAGACAGACACTAACACCGTAGTCGTCCCAACCCTCGGTCTTTTTTTGCGCGATGACGTCAGCCAATTGCCAGAAGGCGAAGGGCTAACAGCACCTGAAGCATCGCCTGAGAAAATGCACGAACAAGAAGTCCAAGACCAAACTGATTTTGCGCCACAAGTTCTATCTCAAGTTTTAGTTCCTGATTATATAACCGTGCATCTCGGCGCACCAACAAACACAGCAGCACGAAATGTTCGCGTTCCATTTAGAGATTACATCAAAAACGTTGTGTCGCACGAAATATATTCAACATGGCCAACAAATGCCTTGCTTGCCAACATCCACGCCATCGTCTCGTTTGCATTAAACCGAATTTTCACAGAATGGTACCGCGGCAGAGGCTATAATTTCGACATCACCAACAACACAAACTATGATATGAACTATGTCGACGGTGGCGGTTATTATCAAAACATCAGCCAACTTGTAGACCAATATTTCAACGTATATGCGCACAGATACGGCTTCGCAAATCCAATCCTAGCTCTATTCTGCGCAGGAACATCAGGCAGCTGCCAACACGGCGGAATGCCACAATGGGGAACAGTAAACCTAGCCAATCAGGGCTACACCCCTCTCCAAATCCTCCGCAGATATTACGGAAACGACATCGTGCTATCAGAATCTAACAACATCGGCGCGATAACCGAAAGCTTCCCAGGCACAAACTTGAGTATAGGTTCATCAGGCAATAATGTTCGCCGCATGCAAAATTTCTTAAACAGAATTAGGGTGAACTACCCAGCCATCCCAAGAATTCTAACTCCAAACGGCGTCTTCGGCGCAGATACAGCAGCTGCGGTCCGCGAATACCAACGTATAAACAATTTACCACAAACCGGAATAATCGATAGAGCAACATGGAATTCAATCTCGCAAAAATATGTCGCTGTAGCAAAACTCGGCGAGCTAGACAGCGAGGGCGAGAGAATCTCAATCGGGCAAAACCCACCAAACGTTACGCTTTCAATGGGTTCGCGCGGGCAAAACGTCTTAGAGCTACAATTCATCTTAAACACAATCGCGGCATACTATGATTCTGTCCCATTTGTTGTTCAAGACGGAGTTTTCGATGCAATAACAAGAACATCCGTTATAGAGTTCCAAAAAACTTTCGGTCTGCCACAAGACGGCGTAGTCGGCGCAACAACATGGAATAGGCTATATGAAATTTATCGAGGCATCCAAGGCAACGTAACCGTCCCACCAGTTACGCCTCCACCTATCGATAACCTCCCTCCATATCCTGGTTCTCCGCTTAGGGTCGGCTCATCAGGAGCAAATGTCACAACCATACAACAGTTCCTAAACGTAATTCGCACCATGTATCCAAATATACCAGCCGTAACAGTCGATGGTCAATTCGGCCCTGCAACTGAAGCAGCAGTAATCGCGTTCCAAAGGCAATACCTATTAACACCAGACGGCATCGTCGGTCCAACAACATGGAATAAAATAATGGAACAATACGCAATCGTAATGGGGGCGCCGCAACAACCAGCCCCTCCTCCAAACTATTTCTTCTATACAGTCATCGCCGGCGATTCATTATACCTCATCGCACAAAAATTCAATACAACCGTCCAAGCCATCATGCAGCTGAATAACCTAACCAGCACTAACCTTTCTATAGGGCAAGTGCTTATGATACCAGGCGGCACAACCCCTCCCCCAACCGAAATCACTCACACCGTCGTCTCAGGTGACACCCTTTGGAACCTTGCCCAACGATATGGTACAACCGTCCAAGCCATTATGTCAAGAAATAATCTCACTAGCACTAACCTGTCCATCGGGCAAACGCTAATCATTCCAACATCTGGCGGCACAACTCCTCCCCCATCAGGCGAAAGGTCTCACACTGTCGTCTCAGGCGATACTCTCTGGCTCTTAGCCCAACGCTATGGCACAACCGTCCAAGCCATTATGCAACTAAATGGCTTAACTAGCACAAATCTATCTATCGGTCAGGTTCTAAGAATTCCGCCAGTAAGCGGCGGTGGAGAGCAGGCTCGAACAGTAGTTATTGACCCAGGGCATGGCGGGCCAAACGACCCAGGCGCAACATATCAAGGCGTCCGATTAGAAAAAAATGATAACCTCCGCTTAGGGCTGGCCGTACGCAACCTCCTTCAAGCACAAGGAGTCAACGTTATCATGACAAGAACAACCGACACAGCCGTATCATTGCAAGAACGCAGCAACATCTCAAACGCAGCAAATCCTGATCTCTTCGTATCCCTTCATAGAAATGGCTCAACAAACCCAAACTATAACGGTCTAGATATCTTCGTGTATAACACTGCGCCACAATCCACATTCCAAAAAGCACAAACTGTCGCAAACGCAATCGCATCCGTCGGCGTGCAAAGCAACCGCGGCGTATCAAGAGAAGATTTTGCAGTACTTAGAAACACAGACGCTCCATCCATGCTCATCGAACTAGGATTTATGACAAACGCGCAAGATAATCAGCTATTCGATCAAAATTTCAACGCATATGCGCAAAGCATAGCGAACGGCATAATCAGCGCAATCGGCTCAGGCTCAGGCACAGGATATTTCAACTATACAGTCGTCTCAGGAGATAGCCTGTGGAATATTGCCCAAAGGTACGGCACAACCGTCCAAGCCATCATGCAACTAAACAGCTTAACTAGCAATAACCTTTCCATCGGTCAGGTACTAAGAATTCCAACTGCCTAAAAATTTAAAAGCAAGCTTAAAGCTTGCTTTTTTATATGCATTTATTTTCGGTTTTGCTTGATATATTCTAACGCAGCGGGAGGCACATCCCCCTCCTGCACAATCCTCCACGTAAGCGTCCTTGCCTTGCTCGCATTAACTTTTATATACGTATTCGGTTTTAACAGGTTTTTCTCAGTTATATTTCTATCCTCATCATCAGTCACACTAAAAAACGCCAAGTTCGTCTCTCCCTGTTCATTATATGCTGTATATTCGTATCTCTTCCCTTTAATAGTAAACCCGCCAGATTCCCATGTATCCATCTTCGTGCTTTGATCAGCAGGAATTTGCAAATAATAATCCTTGCCAATATACGTATTATCATAATATTGCTTTCCTTTTATAGCAACAAACCCAACAGCCAGAATAGCCAATACAATCAAAATAACTTTTTTCATTTTCTCCTCCTAGAATTCTAAATCTTTTTTCTTAAAAGCGAATATAGATAATGCTATAAAAAATATTACATAAATTAGATAAGGCACCGCAGCGTTCACGCTAGGATTGTTAACCAAGCTCGTCGTTATCGGGCCAATTGAATAGTTATATAGCTTATCAAACCCCATCTGGTTTAGAATGAGCAACAACATTTGACTGACAAAACCAGTTATCAAAAGAACAAACGCAACAATAGAAACTGATGCTTTTTGCGTCCCATACACAACTACGCTAGCCACGCTAAACAAAGCCAACAATTTAAATAAACTAGCCAAAACTATTTGCGCAAGCCCAACAATATTCACCGCGAACCCCATCAGGCTAATCACAAAATAAAAACATAGAGATACCAAGAAATATAAAACAGCAGAAATAATAATCGCAATGATAAACTTAGATATAATAATCACACTACGTTTAATTCCAAACCCGATTAGAGAAGGCAAGCTCCTCGCGTTCAAATCATCGTTATAAATAGTATTAAACAAATATATCCCCAATATTATATTTAAAAACATGAAGATATAATCTTCCAATGTCGATACCCTGCCGTTCGTCATGCTTCCAGATTGCACATAAATAGCGATGAGAAACAATGCTAAAAAACTCGCAAATACAATATACAAACTCTTCTTAGAAAAAATTCTATATAAATCCGCCTTAATATAATTAAGCATCATGTCCACCTCCAACTAGCTTGAGGAAATATTCCTCCAAAGTATCCTCTTGGCTCAAAACCTTGTATTCAACATTATTTTCCTTCAACGCTTTCGTCGCCGCATCAACATCCAAAACTTCTAACAAATTATTGTTGCGCTCCATCTCTTTGTGAAGCTCCTCATGAGTCGCCTCTTTTATAAGCACGCCTTTGTCAATAAACCCGAATTTAGTCGCAACCAAGTCCAGCTCGCTCAAAATATGCGAAGAGATGATAAACGTCGTCCCTTCTTGCTTGTTAATATCAATTATCATGTTGCGTATATCCGCTATTCCCTGCGGGTCAAGCCCGTTTATAGGCTCATCCAAAATAATAATCGCCGGCTTGCCTAAAAGAGCATTCGCTATCCCCAAACGCTGCTTCATACCCATCGAAAAATCCTTAAACGGCTTGTTAACCCCATAAAGATCAACCATTTTCAAAACTCTATCCGTCTCGCTTTTGTCTTTAATGCCTTTTGTCCTGCGATAGAATTCTAAGTTTTTTCTCGCGCTCAAGTCCGGAAAAAACGATGCACTAATCATAAACCCGACGCTTCGCAGCCCTCCCTCGATGCTAACCTCACCCGAAGTTATAGAAGACAATCCCATAACAAGCTTGAAAAACGTAGTTTTTCCCGCTCCATTCTTGCCGATAAGCCCATATATCTCGCCCTTAGAAACGTTTATTGAAACGCCATTTAAGGCGGCAAATTCGTTATAATTCTTGCTTAAACCTTTTGTAGAAAGAATTTCCATGTATCCCTCCTGTTACACGAATTATATCACAACAAAAATTTTTTTGCAAGAAAAATCTCGCCATATAGCGAGATTGCTTTTCTATTTTAAACCTTTATATACCGTGCGGTTTTTTGCTATTACGTTTACATTATTTTAAAATAAACTCTCGAATTCCGCTCCTTTTCTTAAGCAGATCATTAAAGCTCGTCCCCAAATTCAGCACTTCGCGAACTCTCCCCGGAAGCTGTTGCCCAAGCTCCCTAAGCTCTCTACGCACGCTCATTCCCCTCGTAGATTTAATATACAACTTCAAAGCCCTAAGCTTTATGTCATCATTGTTTTTCATTTGTTCGGCAAGTTCGTCAGTAATATCCTCACCATCATTAAACTTGTTGAAAAGTCCTAAAGGAATATTGCCCACATCCCCGTTGCCATCAATTATCCTCATATAGTCTTTCGCAGTAGCCTCAACGCGTCTCGTCCTTTTTTCAAAATCGCCCTCACTCTGCATATAATTCAGCTGATCCTCAATCTCTATCCGAACCTCTCTCGTAATATCAGGGCTACTCAATGCCTTTTCCGCCAAATCTATCGCTGTCTTTAATTTACCCATGCTCTTCAAAATTTTAAAAATCTGCGCCATTAAAATGCCATATTTCTTCGTCGCAACAGGAGTTTTTTCAAGCTCGCTCTCAGCTAACTTAAGCGCAGTTGTTTTTTGCCCCTTAAAAGCCAATATCCCTATCTTCTGCACAAGACGTATGCTTCTATTCCTCTCGCTCAAATCAGGGTCAGCCAAATCTCTAGCAATAATTTCTAAAGCTTCGTCCGTCCGCCCTGTGTTCTTGTATATATTTATAAGGTGCGTGTCCCAAACAGCTTTTGTATATTTATCCAGCTCATCTTTATTATTTTCCATAATGCTAAGAGCGTCGGCATAACGTTCCATCGCAATCATGCTCCCGATCGCGCTAGTCTTAACTTCAAGCTTCGTCTTCATACATATCTCCCCTTAGTATGCTATATATTATACCATATTTTACCATAAAAGTCAACCCGCCACGCCTTGACAGCCACCCAATTTTGTGTTATACTATATAAGCTTTTAAAACCTTAAAAAACGAAATGTCAAAGTATTTAAAAGTTTTTTCTCGAAAAACGAACAGGTTTTGTGAGTTTTTCGAAACGATGCGCCCGTAGCTCAGCTGGATAGAGTGTTTGGCTACGAACCAAAAGGTCGGGAGTTCGAATCTCTCCGGGCGTACCAAAGTTAAAGTGCTGCTCAGCTGGATAGAGTGACCACGCCATACCCTACTAACCAAAAGGTCGGGAGGCGAGAATCTCTCCAGGCGGGCCATCTTATTCTAATCGAAAAACGATACAGTGCAATGCTGTGCCGTTTTTTTAACAAAAAAAGCCCGCCGATAAGCGAGTTTTTGGCTTAAAATCGTTATTTTTGAAATAAGGCTCGTTTGTAGCGAATAGGGATAGGCTTTATAAAGATTTGGATGGTTAGTGCAGCAAAAAACAATTCGAAAAAGTTTAATTTTACAAAAAATCAATAAAATAGCCATTGACAAAAAGAATTTATTATGTTAAACTATACACATAATAAACGAGATGGACAGCCTAAAAGCGTATAATTTCCTGACGGAAGTTGTGCGTTTTTTGTTTGGCAAGCCAAAAAAGAAAGGAAGAAAAATTATGAAATTTAGAATGAAACTGCCGAGAAACGGAAAAGAGTTTTTGCTATTTATGGCAATTATATCTGTAATATCAGTCAATGTAATCGCTCCCTTGATAACTTGCTTTGAGCTTCAAAATTTCAGCCTTGCAGTATGGGTTGATGTATTAAAGGTTATGCCTGTTTTATGGGTAGCGGTTGTGATTTTGGTGCTTGCGACATACAGACCGTCCGAGTGGCTAACCTACAAAATTATAAACAAAAACGATAGTTTCAACGCACATATTCTCTGCAATATTGTTTGTAGTGTATTTTTCTTATCAATTCTACTAACTGTCATCGGGACTTGGATAGGGAGCAGACATATTAGCTTAGAGCCAATAACTCACTTTTTCTATAAATGGTTCCGCAATTTTGGTATTAGCTTTGGCGTGGAGTTACTTTTGGCACAACCTGTCGCACGATTTGTTATGCACAAATACCACGAACACCTTGACAACAAAGGACATTTAGTAGCAGATAAATAAACATTAAGGAGTGATAAAAGTGTATCAAAAAGGCGATTGTGTAATATGCAGAAGTGGTGGCGTATGGCGTGTTTTGGACGCTGATAGCGATAGTGTTCGTCTTATAAAGCACGAAAGCGATAACAAAAAAGCCATTGTTATAAATTGCAATGAAATTGTTAGGAAAATATCAACAAAAGATGTGATTGATGATGTTGTATCACGAATGAGTTTTATCAGCACCATTTCAGCTACAAGTGATAAGGAACGAAAAAAACTATACGACAAAGCTATGGCAAAGTTTGACGCAATAGAATGGAGTCGCATTGCTTGAAGTAGATATTTTTGTCGCTGTGATCCAAAACGACATCGCAATTTGAGTATGCTATGTCGAAAAAGCAAAGGAATATTTGCATAGCGAAATCTCCGTTGCACTAAATATACCAATGAATGAAGTCGAGGAATACATCGTAAATTCTGTTTCTAAAACGAGTGTTAATGTTTGTTGAATTGCTATTTTCAACTTCCGACAAAATATACTAAATTTGTTGGAAGTTTTTTGTTATGCTGAAAGCATAACAAAAGATGAGCAAAACGAACCTTGCGAGGAGCAAGTACGATTTGCGAATGACGAGCAGACAAAGTCTGCGAGAGAAAAGCGATTAACCTGCAAGGTTAGCCCCTACGGCAGTAGCCCACGACATCTTTGCAGACGCAGTCTGAAAGTGTCATAGTGGGTTACACACTTTCAAAAGTGTTAGAAAAGATTTTACCGAACGAAAAGAAACGGAGATGAGGACTATGGCGAATATGACTGTCGTGCGAAATAATCCTCACGCTCGCGCTGACATAAAAGCAATGGAACGACACAACGAACGAAAGAACAAAGCATACTCAAATTGCGATGTCGTTTTGGATCACAGCGACAAAAATATCTACTTCAAGAAATGCGAAACTTCATACCTCAAAAAGTTTGACGAAATGGTCAAGGACGGAACAATATCAATACGAGGGCAAAAAGCAAATGCCAACATAATGGCAGAGATGATTTTGGATGTTAACAGCAAATTTTTTGAAGATAATGGTGGCTATGAGTTTGCTAAAAATTTTTACGAAAAAGCATACGAATTTGCTATCAACCAAGTCGGCGATGAGAAATACATACTATCCGCAGTAATGCACGCAGACGAGCGGAATAAGCCTCTTACAGACGATTTAGGACACGATGTTTACCATTACCACCTGCACATAGTTTACATACCAATCGTCAAAAAAGAAATATTTTTCAGCAAACGGAGCAAAGACAAAGCAGGGCAACTAACGGAATACTTAAAAATGAAAAGGAGTGTCTTGCTATGGCGAAAGATGAACCAAAACTTGACATTCCGCTAGATAAGAAATCGACAGCTTGGCAAGACTGCTCCTGCCGAAAATACAAGAGTATTATTCGGGCAGGGTTGGCTCACAGAGCGATCAGGCAAAAGGCGAAACTAAGTCTAGCGTTGAATGATTACATAAAAGAGCCAATGAGTTCCCTCAAAGGCTCTTTTTGTTTCGTTAGGTTATAATTGAATGATTTTTATTATGCAATCACACATAATAAAGTGGTTCGTTTTATAACAGTTTGGTGCGGGTAAAAGGACTTGAACCTTCACGAGTTGCCCCACTAGAACCTAAATCTAGCGCGTCTGCCAATTCCGCCATACCCGCATCATTTCGTACAGCGTTAGTATTATAACATATCCTTATACCCCTGTCAACCCCCCTCAACATCAAAAATTCAATAATAAGAGAAAACACGCAAATAAAAAACGCCGTTCCCAGCGTTTTTTATTTTATCTAAACGAGAATTTATTAACAGGAACATCAAATGTTTCAACAGGTTTAAGCCCGAAGAAAGTTAATATCTTTTGGAAGAAATTCTGCGTCTGCACAGCAACATTTGCGCCATTAGTTAAAGGAGTAATCCTAACATATCCGTTACCCGCATGCCCAGTTTCGTTACCCGTCGTAGTCGCAGGGAAGCTTGTATCGCCAGCATACATATTTGCATTTGCAAGATAATATTTAGTCGCTAACGCATAATTGCTTGCATGAGCAGACCTACCAGCATTCCATGTAGCAAACGCACTCGCTGTATAAATCCAGCCCGAACCGCCGCCGCCAGAACCATGACAGTTAGAACCGCCACCATACCAACCAGCTCCACCAGCACCAGCCGTCGTGTTAGATGCGTGATACGAATAATAATTAGCGCCTATTCCAAAACCACCAGCTCGTTGGTACGTCATATCCGCAGTATCTTGAGTTGCATATAGTTCTGCATTACCACCCCACGTTTGCGTTCCTTGCCCACCAGCTTGCACGTTAACAGCCCTAGCTTGTGCAAGCTCGTTACTAAACCCTGTCACGCCACCGCCAGTGGTACCACCGCCGACACCAGCATCCGTTCTAGTCTCCAGTCGTCCGCCGCCGCCGCCAGCAACAATGACTCGGTTATACAAATTATTAGCCCCGATACGTATATCAGATGCTCCGCCACCAGAACCGGATGTTTTTTTCTGCGACTGAATTGCTCCGCCGCCATTAAACCCACCGGGGACGACTTCAACATTAGCAGTTCCAGAAGTTCCGCCTTGCCCGCCAACATAGATATATACATTTGTAGTAGCATCGATAGTAACCGTGCCGACTGAGTATCCGCCTTTTCCGCCTGCATTACCGCCTTGCGCACCCCAAACTTCAAGTTTATATTGCCCAGCCGTCAAAGTTTTCGTCACAGCCGCGCCTGTATAATCAAAGTTAGCAACAGCCCCAACCACAGAAAGCGCCGTGATTTTAACATACCCATTTCCCGAATGTCCCGTTTCGTTTCCTGATGTCGGCGCAGGCATCGAAGCATTACCAGCAATGCACGAAGGGCTCGCCAGAATAGAAGATATCCATCCTGAACCGCCACCGCCAGCACCGCCAGCACCACCGCCGCCGCCGCCGCCATAACGACCACCGCCACCGCCAGAACCACCAAAAGCACTAGCGTTGTTTTGGTTACCGCCGCCGCCGCCGCCGTTCCAACCTCCGGCTCCAGCATATTGTCCAGATGCTGCTCCGCCTGCATTTCCTACAACAGAACCCGCATTACCAACACTTCCGCCGCCGCCAACACCACCACCAGTTGCCGAACCATTAGAACCACTGCTATTACTAGTTTGCGAACCGCCGCCGCCGCCGCCAAAGAATCCTCCACCACCGCCGCCGCCAGAGGTTGATGAACTTCCTATCACACCTATGCCAGGTTGCGAACCATATCCATCGCCACCTTTGTTCGTGCCAGAGCCATAACCATTACCACCAGCACCGCCGCCTTCAGTACCAGCGCCGCCGCCACCACCGTTATATCCATATAAACCGCCGCCGCCAGCTGCATTTTGTCCAGCAGCCTGCAGAACTCCGTCTCCACCTTTAGCAACGCTGTTACCACCGCCATAGCCACCATTAGCACTAGAAGTATATCCATTAGCGCCCCCACCGCCGCCAGCAATAATAATTCTACTATCCGCAGAAGGAGATAGCTGAGCAGTTGACGTTCTAATATCAGTTCCACCACCGCCACCAGCAGCCGCGCCGCCTACATTAGCAGCAACACTGCCACCTTGCCCACCAACATATATATAGTATGTAGTAGGAGATGTTACAGTTAAAATACCAGTTGAGTATCCGCCACGCCCACCTAGGCTTCCTTTGCCGGTATCGCCACCTTGTGCGCCCCAAGTCTCAAGTTTGTAAGTGCCCGGTTGAAGCGTGATGCTTTGAACGCTACCAGTATAAGCAAATTCATTTGCTGGCGCATTGCTTATAACCGTCAACCCATCAGACACCGCAGCTGACACAATAAACGCATAATTCACAGCATCCAATGTGTTCTTAACCGCCGTAACGCTATATGTTCCAACAGGTCTTGTTGTTCCCGCTGTTCCAGAAATCGTCGGTTCAGACATCGCACCCGTTATCCCAGATTTGATACTATCAAAATTCTCACTGTTAACAAACCCAGATAGCGTATAATCCCCAACCGAGCTAGTTGATATGCCCATCCAAGTAGGGTCTGCATCGCCTAACATCTTCGTCTTCTTATTAGGTGTAATCGTTATGTTAACTTTATTAACGACTAGCCCTATCGAATGCGTAGCAGTCACAAACGTATAGTTCGTGCAAGCAAGTGTATTAATATTCGTAGCAACTGTATAATTCCCAACCGCACGCCCCGTGCCTGACGTTCCAGAAATCGTAGGCGTGGATAGCGCGCCCGTTATGCCAGATTTGATGCTATCAAAATTCTCGCTATTAACAAACCCGGAAATCGTATAGTTATTTTGCGCACTCGTCGTAACTCCCGTCCACGTTGGATCCGCCGCACCATAGTTCTTAGTTAACTGGTTAGGAGTAACCGTTAGGTTCGCCTTAGTAACTTGCATCGTTCCGCCCTCTGTCGCAGAGTTAGATGTAGTATACGTCGTGTTACCAGCCGTAAAGTTAAACACATAGTTCGTCGATGCCAACGTTCCAATAGCTGGCGTAACCGTATAAGTATTCACAGCTCTGCCCGTGCCAGCCGTGCCAGAAATTGTTACGGCAGGAACACCCGATAAGTTAGACGAAGATTCACTGTTAACAAATCCCGAGAATGTAAAGTCCGCAAGCGTAGTCCATGTTGGATCTTCCGCGCCATAAACCTTTGTCTTATCATTCGCAGACAGTGTAAGCGTAACAGTCGTAACCTGTATCGTACCGCCCTCTGTCGCAGAGTTCGATGTTGTATACGTCGTGTTACCAGCAGTATATGTGAAGTCATAGTTCGTAGCCGTCATCGTGCCAACAGTAGGAGTAACGGTATACGTCCCCACACTTCTGCCATTGCCAGCCGTGCCAGAAATCGTTACAGCAGGAACACCCGTTAAAACAGATGTCGTCTGACTATTAACAAAGCCCGAGAATGTGAAATCCGATAATGCCGTCCAAGCAGGATCAGCAGCACCGTATGCCTTAGTCTTGTCATTCGCAGATAATGTCAGCATAACCTTATTGACCGTTAGCTTGCCAGTTAAATCATAAGTTATAGTATAATTATAGTTAGTTGAAGTGTTCGTTCCGTTATTGACAGAAAAACCAGATGGAGTTATAACATAATCGCCAGCAGGGCGCGTCGTTCCTGTTCCTGTTCCTTTGTTTTCAATCGCATATGAACCAACTGTTATAGTCGCGCCGTCATATAACGATCCCGTAATCGAATATGTAAATCCTGATGGGCTTGCCGGATCTGCCACACCATAGTTTTTAGATATATTATTCGCCTTAATCACAATCGCCGATGAAAGCTTATTAACCGTAAGCGTGCCTGCAACATGAGTAATCGTATATGTGTAGTTCGCCGTCGCCGCGATGCTAAAGTTTTGCGGAGTGATGGTATATGTCCCAGCAGGGCGTGTCATTCCAGCCGTACCAGTTACAGAATACGAGCCAACCGTAAGCGTGCCACCACCCAATATTGCAGGAGACATTGTATATTCCCACGCCGGATCCGCCGCACCATAATTTTTAGATAAATTCTTTGCCGTGATAGTAATCACTTGGTTAGCTTTTGATATAACAAATGTGCCAGCAGCCGCGCCCGTCGTCGCTCTATAGTTTCCGTATTGCGCTTGGTTAACCGTGATTGTATATGTTCCTGCATTCGTAGGAATCGTTGTTGAGCCGTTATATAAAACAGTTATCGCTCCGCCAGAGTTCGAAGTAACCCCAACAGATTGCGCTGAACCAGTATAAGGAACAGTAACCTTCTCTGTCGCAGATGTGCCTAAACCAATTCTATTGATGTTTACTCTATAAGCCCCGCTCGTGCTAGACGAATACCCACGAACCATAACATAATACGTTTGCCCAGCTTGCAACGAATAGCTGAAATAGAAGTTCATATTTCCGCCGCTATCATCGTTATACGTTAATTGAGAACCAGACGAATTATACAAATATCCATATAAATCCCAGTTGTTAGGGTTATTGCTCGAGAACATATAATATGTTCCCGTCGTGCCTGCTGTAAATTTCCAATAGTCATAATCCCCTGCCACATTGATATAGGCATCTCCATAGAAACTGTTGTTAATAGTTCCAACATCAAAAGCCGCAGCAACAGAGTTGCCAATTTTATCATTAGCCGCGCCCGTTCCCGTCTCAAACGCAGGTTGAACAAGCGAATACGTCGGCATCATACCGATAATATTAAATGTCTTCGAAGCCGTGCCTCCATAGTTGCCCTTGAAAGTTACATTAACAGTCGCAACGCCTTGGTTAACGTTGTTAGAATATGTAACAGTATAATCCGTGTTAAGAACAAGCGTCGTCGAGCCATTGCGAACAACAATTGTCGGCGTCTTCGCCGAGCCGTTATAATCTTGGTCAGGAATGTTATCAATCGTAGGGTTAAAGTTAGTAAGCGGAGATACAGTCAGCGTTCCCGTCGCATAAGTCACAGTATATTTATAATATGCCGTCTCCGCAAAGCTGAAGTTTTGTGGCGTAATCGTGTATGTCCCAACAGGGCGCGTCGTGCCAGCCGTACCAGTCACTTGATACGAACCAACAGTTACAGTAGGGCTTCCAGGAATCGATGCCGGCGTCGTAGTATAACCATTCGCAGGATCAGCCTCGCCGAATACTTTCGATTTATTCGTCGCCGTAACCGTAACAT
>NZ_BDHD01000041.1:0-14213 GCF_054786075.1 Treponema sp. R6D11
TGTTCAAGCTATTCCCGACCAAGTTTGGAAATTGACGGCGCAACGGAAACAATTTGTAAATATCTATTATTATTTGTTTTTTGATAGTAGGCTCATTTTCTGTAACTGCGGGGAAAAATTCTTCTATTGCCGTTTTATCATCAATAAGCCCAAGATTAAGCGCCACGGGTATGGAAGCGGGATTCGGCTTAAAATTTTCATCATTAGATAAATTTCCAGATCTATACGAAGCGGCGCTTCTTCGCGCGTCATCAACATTTCTTATAAACGGAGCCGCCAACCATGCAAGTTCAGGGTCTGCTTCCTGTAAAAAAGGAAGCCTTTTAAGCGCAAGCTCAAGAAGATTAATATCGCTTTCAGGCAATTCAGAGGGTTGCGGTTTTCTGTTTTGCGCATATTCAAAAAATATATGCAATGGGCGCGGGTCGCGGGGGAATCTGTCCATAGCAAGCAGAACTTGGCTTCTAAATTGCGCCGATGCGTAAGCATAATCATAACCAGGTTCTTTCCCACTTGCCATTCCACGCAAAGCAAGAAGGCGCAGCATTACAGCGTCTGCGCGGGAGCTTACCGCGTCTATTTTATCAAGGCAGGTTATTGCGTCTTGATATTCGCGCATAGAAATAAGCATTTGCGCTTTTAACAACTGCGCGTTGTATTCGCTGTACTTAACCCAACGGTTAGCGTCAATCGCTTTATTTAAACTTTCAACTATCGCCTTTTGTCTTATACTGCTTTTATAGTGCGATTGAACAACAGCCAAAAGGTATGGAATATCGGAAGAAGTGCTGTAAAAATCCATGGCGCGAGTAGCTGCGGCAAGCGCTTCATCCCATCTCTGTTCGTCAATCGCCTGCTGTATCCATTGAACATACTGCAATGCCGCCTGTGAATCGTCTTTTGCGTTTGTTACGGGTTGAGCATTAACATTGAGGCAAATTGCCATAAACAGCAGTAATAAGCACAGAGTATATAAATTAATTCGCGATGTTTTAAATTTCATTCTGATGCCTCTTTAGACGGAAGACCGAGAATTTCCCGTACTTCATCATCAATAAGCGTCTCGCGCGCAAGAAGAGCGTCGGCTAATTTTTCAAGATGGTTTTTATGTTCTTTAATAATTTTTAAGGCGTTGTTTCTGGCGTGATCTAGTATTTCCTTAACTGCCTTGTCTATTTTATGCGCGGTATCTTCTGAATAATCCTTATGGCGCGCAATTTCTTTGCCAAGGAAAATAGGCTCGTCCTCCTGACCATACGCGATTGGACCAAGCTCCGCCGCCATGCCCCACTCGCAAACCATGTTACGCGCCATTTCTGTCGCCTGTTGAATATCGTTTTTTGTCCCAGTGGTTGTCTCATTATAAAAAAGATTTTCCGCTAACCAGCCGCCGTAACAGATGGCGATGCGATCTTCTATCCAGCCCTTGGAGCGGCTGTAACTGTCTTCTTCGGGGAGGGAAAGCGCAGCGCCAAGCGCGCGTCCATGGGGAACAATCGTAACTTTATGCAACGGGTCGGCGTTTTTAAGAAAATAGTGCAGTATCGCATGCCCCGCTTCGTGAATTGCGGTCATACGCCGCTCTTTGTCGGAAATCACAAGCGTTGTACGCGCCACGCCCATCAGTACCTTATCTCTGGCTTCTTCAAAGTCGTGCATAATAACTTCGGGTCTGTCTTTTCGCGCGGCAAACAAAGCCGCTTCGTTTACAAGGTTCGCTATATCCGCGCCGCTCATTCCCGGCGTAGCTCTTGCGATGCGGGCAAGATCAATTTCTTTATCCAGAGGAATTTTTGCGGCGTGGATTTGTAAAATAGCCTCTCTTTCTTTTATGTCGGGCATCGCGACAATTACTTGGCGGTCAAAGCGCCCAGGACGAAGAAGGGCTGGGTCTAAAACATCGGGACGATTTGTCGCGGCAAGAATAATAACTCCGTCTTTTGAATCAAAGCCGTCCATTTCTACAAGGAGTTGGTTTAATGTCTGCTCGCGCTCGTCATGACCGCCGCCGTAGCCTGCGCCGCGGGTGCGCCCAACAGCGTCCAATTCATCAATAAAAATTATACAAGGAGCGCTCTTGCGTCCCTGATCAAAAAGGTCTCTTACGCGGCTTGCCCCAACGCCGACAAACATTTCCACAAAGTCGGAACCTGACATATGAAAGAACGCGACGCCGGCTTCTCCGGCGACAGAACGAGCCATTAATGTTTTACCTGTTCCGGGCATTCCGACAAGAAGCACGCCTTTTGGAATACGCGCTCCCATCTTGGTAAACTTTTGCGGATTTTTTAAAAACTCAACTACTTCCTCAAGCTCATACTTTGCGTCCTTCTGCCCCGCTACATCGGCAAAACTTACTTTTTTTCCTTCGTCATGATAACGCTTTGCCTTGCTCTTTCCAAATTGAAAATTCTTCATGCCGACGCCCTGTATGTTTCTAAAAATAATCATGATAATTGTAAAACCAATAATCCAGGGAAGCATATCGATAATTATCCGCATAAATGTTACTTTCGCGGGAGAGCTTGCAATTTTAATACCCTTGTCCGGTAGGTTAAGAATAAAAGGATCAGACAGGCTAATAATACGAGTCTTAAACTGAGGGGAGCTTCCTGTTGAGCCTTTTAAATAAATATCTACGGTTTTGTCGTCATAAATGGTAACTGATTCAACCTGATTTTCATCGACAAGGCGGATAAAATCCGAGTAGGATATATTCATAACAGGAGCTTTATCGCCCTTGTAAAAAAAGGCGATAAAGATAACTGACAGTATTATAAAAAGAACAAACGCAAAACTACCCGGTCCCCTAGGTTGAGCGGGTCCGCGATCTGGTAATTTATTAGGATCAGTCATTAATACTCCTGTTTCATTACTACCAAAGACTAGATAACGAAACTTTACTATATATAAGAATTTTAAGCGTTTTACGCCAATTAATCAAGATACCGATAATTGGGGTTTTTCGTGAGATTTCACATTTATTTATAAATTTTCATATCCAGATGGCACTTCAAAATCTTCTATACTATTATCAGCATCTTTACTATTTATAACCGGTTTTTTATCTTCTTCTTTTTTTTCTTCTTTTTTGTGTACAATATTATATTTCTTTTCTAAAAAGAGCGTCATGTGTCTTACAAACTCTTCAAAATCTCTTTCATTCATTTTCTCAATTTTTTCTCTTTCTTCATCTCCCTTTCCTTTTACCGTAAAACCAAACACAAAGTAATCCGCTATTTCATCATCTTTTTCTGTTACTTCTTTGCTATATACATTTATTTCCGTAAATTCAATTCCGTTCTCTTTGTACTCTAACAACCTCACTGAATGTTTTTGCTTTATAATTACAGCCGTTTCTTCATATATTCTTTCGCTCATTTTTTCTCTCCTCTCCGTCTTTATTTATACCACATTCTTTAGCTTATACGCAACAGCCGCGAAATCCCTATTTCAAAGTATTCTTTTTGTACGCGAGACAGAAGGACTTTTTCCCCTTCACGGCTGATTTTTATATGTCCAAGGGCTGCGGCATTTACCGCGCCTGCGCAAAAACGTCTTACAACCGCGCGTTTTACAGGGCGGGGATTTTTCCTATTTTTTAACAATTCGTCAATGGCAAGGAAAACAGCCTCTTCGCGAATTATTTGGTCTTGAGCAAAAAAGTTTTTGGCTTCTGTAAAACCAGAGACGGGAAATTTGCTATTTGCGCAATCCTTTAATCCGTTATGTGAAATCTCATGCCATTTTACGCGCGCTGCGGCTTCTACCGCTATAAAATCCGCCGTAAGCGACTGCGTTTGAGCCATGTTAAAAACGCCGCTTTTCCATGAAGGGAACGCCTCATTTAACAACGGAACAAGAGCGCGGCGTATACGGTTACGAAGGTATTTTTCATCGGCGTTTGTGGAGTCTTCCCGCCAGCTTATGTTTTTTGCTTTTAGGTACTCTATAACGTCAACGCGCGTCATTTTTAACAAGGGGCGAAGAAGACGACCGCGTTTTTCCGGCATGGCGGAAAGCCCCGCAGAACCTGACCCTCGCAAGATACGCATTAAAGCGGTTTCCAAAAGATCGTCCTTTGTATGGGCAAGCAGAATTATTGCCTTTTCACCTAACCTGTTGGCTTCTTTGGAAAAAGCCCTGTGGCGGAAAAAGCGGGCTGCGGCTTCTATACCGATTCCTTTTTTTCTTGCGAGAGCGGCTACTTTGCCCGGCGGAATATTTTCAATCTTACATTCAATACCTTTGCTTTCGCAAAACTTGCGGACAAATTCGGCGTCGCCTTGGCTTTCCTCTACCGAGCGGATACCGTGTTCAACATGGAGGCAAAATAGCGCGTCTTTGCCGATAACGCCGCCGTCTCTAAGAGCTAACAATGCCGAAAGCAGAGCCATTGAGTCAGCGCCGCCTGAGACGGCAATTAAAAAGACTGTCCCCACAGGACAGTCTTTTATGCAAGAAAAAACATTATTTTCAAATTGGGGTCCGATAGGTTATTTTTTCTCCCCAGCGCCCGGAGCCTTTTTGTCTCCTGCGGCTGGCGCTTTCTTGTCGCCTGCGGCGGCAGGCGCAGCACCGGCAGCTCCAGCGGGACCGGCTGCACCGGGAGCTCCCGCAGCACCTGCTGCTGCTGCGGCATCGGCTGCGGCGACTTCTGCGGCTGTAGGAGCGACAACTTCAATCTTGGCGAATTTCACCAACGCAAAAACCTGATCCGGGTTTGTAATAAGTTTAACTCCCGCCGCAAGGGGAATATCCCTAACGTGCATGGATTGGTTAGCTTTAAGAGCGGAAATATCAATTTCGATTCTTTCGGGAAGATCTTTGGGAAGACATTCAACTTCAATTTCATGCAAGGGAGTTTCCAACATACCGCCGTCGCGTACGCCAATGGGGTTTCCGTGGAAAATAAGGGAAACTTTCGCGCGCAGAGCGACTCCGCTTTCTACTTCGTAAAAGTCGATATGAAGAATATTCCCGTCGATAATATTTCGCTGAGTATCTTTTACAAAAGCATCGTAAGATTTGCCATCTACTTCTACTTTTACAATTGTACTTTCAGAGATACCTTTTGTACCTTTAAGAAATTCACTGGAATCCAAATCTATGGGAAGAGCCTTAACTGATCTTCCGTAGATTACCGCAGGTATCCTGCCGTTTTTCCTGATTCTGCGAGATTCGGCGGAACCCTGTTTTTGACGACTTTTTGCCTGTAACACAACCTTGCTCATATTCTACCTCAATAAAAATTTAAATGGGATTTATCCCTATCTGGGACGACAGGATTCGAACCTGTGAATACCGGCTCCAAAGACCGGTGGCTTACCACTTGCCGACATCCCATTTTTCGGTAAGTTTACTAAAATAAAAAAAAAGAATCAAGTGTAACCTTAAAAAACCCCGGTTGGGTTTTTTAAGGTTACGAGAAGAAAATCGCAAATTTATCCTCGTAAAAAACTATTTTAGAGCGATTTTCTTCAAAGGTTATGAAGCTATATAAAAACTGAAGTTTTTATATAGCTATGTACACTGGGACTAAAATTAAATATCGTCCGAGTTTTCAGGGACAGTATCGACATCGCCTGAATCGTATTTTTCCAGAATACGCCTTTGCAATTCAGCCCTGAATTCCGGATGAATAGGATGAGCGACATCTTTATATTCTCCCGCCCTGGTCTTACGACTGGGCATGGCGATAAAAACTCCTGTCTTACCCTCAATAATCTTTATGTTGTGAACAACAAAGCAATCGTCAAATGTAACCGTTACATAGGCTTTCGGCTTACCGCCTCCAGCTACCTTTCGGACCCTAATATCAGTAATTTCCATGGCTCTCTCCTTTTTAAAGTCCTAATGCTGTGATAAGAGATTAGCAAACGCTTACTAACCTCAACTTGATTTACATTGTAATATGGTTTTGTCATGAAAGCAAGCAAAAGTTTTATAATTAATATTAATGTTTCAAGCTAATATCTTAAAAAGACAGAATTTATATAACTATATTACTCACAATGAGAGTATTTTAAGATCTAGCCTATTTTTGCTCTGTAATACGGTAAAGAACCTGACTTCCTTGAAGAACGCCGGTAAGCTCATAAGCGCCGCTTACAAAATCCTGGGCATATTCATAAGTTTCGTTTAAAATTTTAGTAGTCTGCGATCTTCCTTTTGCTTGAGCGCCAGTACTCTCGTTATATACGACGCTTATTCTGTAAAAACCGGGAGCAAGATAGACATCGCTTCCATCATCAAGCGGAACCAACTGCCTGCTTAATACTGATGTTTTATCTATATTTGAATACATACCTTCTATTCTTGTAATAGTTATTCCAAGACCGCTTATAATTTGTACAGGTTTAGGTATTACTTTTCCGTTACAATACCATGTATTATTTTTATATTCATAAAGTCCGCCTACATATTCAAAAGCATTTACCATATTATAAAACTCCTTAGGTAAACCTTCATTTCCAAGGAATCTGAATAAAAAGTTTATTGGTATACGAATGCTGGTTAAATTGCCATTATTGGCAAATACGCTTTCTTCCATAACTTTTATATTTGACATTATAGATACGCTGGTAAGGCTGTTATTTCTAAACGCAAACCGTTCAATATTGATAACGCTTTCGGGAATAGTCAAAGTGGCAAGCATATTATCGGCAAACGCGTTTTCTCCAATCTGCATTACGCTTGTCGGAATTGTTATATTTGTCAGTCTATTGTTACAGAACGCTCCTTCTTCAATGCTTATAACGCCGTCCTGCATAACTACGCTTGTAAGATTATTATTCCTGAAAGATGAATGTCTGATAGTTGAAACGCCTTTTGGTATAACTACGCTTACAAGATTGTTATTGTTAAAAGCCGAACGTCCAATGCTTGTGACAGTTGACGGAAGATTTAAACCTGATATTTTATTATCCTCAAACGCTCTTTCCCCTATGCTTACAAGCCCTTCTTCTAAAGTTACATTGGCTAATTGTTTGTTGTTAAAAAAGGCGTTATCCCCTATTGTTGTAACATTTCCCGGAATTTTTATGGTAGTAAAGTTGTTATCGGCAAACGCTGCGTTGCCTATACTTTTAACGGTTGTCGCTATACTGATGGTTGTTAAACCGTTTTCCGCAAACGCGCTTTCTCCTATTTCTGTAACGCCTTCCGGTATTTTAAGGCTGACCAGTTTGTTTTTATAAAACGCAAAACGCCCGATACTTGTAACGCCTTCTTGAATATTTACGCTGGCTAACTGATTGTTTCTAAATGCCGCCCTTCCTACAATCTTTACATTTTTAGGAATAACAGTCGATGTCAACTGATTATACGCAAACGCGTTATCTCCTATGTTTGTAACATTGTTGTGAATATTTACGCTAGTTAATCTATTATTCGCAAAAACGCCGTTTGAAAATACTTTTAAGGTTGTTGGAATAACCAAATAGCTAATCTGATTATTCATAAACGCTTCATCGCCGATAACTGTCAAGCCAAAAGGAATAGTTAAATTGATGATAGCGTTATCCTTAAAAGCGGTTTTTCCGATTGATTCCAAATCTTCATTAAGAAATGCGTCTTTTAATTTATTGCTCGCAAACGCATTATCACCTATACTCATAACGCCCAGCGGTATTGTTACAGTTGTCAGATTATTCATAAAAAACGCGCCAGATTCAATTACCGTAACACCAAGCGGTATTGTCACTTTGGTAAGTTTTTTGTTTTTGAACGCATTGCTTCCTATCGTAACAACAGGATACTTTCCTATTTGCGGTGGTATATTAACTACCGATTTTCTCCCCTTATAAGCGGTAATAGTAATAACCTTGCTTTCGTTATCTCCGGAAGTAGTAAAAGAAAAATCAACCGGATTTGTATATTTACGGCTGTCAAACTCGCCGCTAACGGTAGTACAGGTAATATACAAACCTGCTACAAGAGAAATAATAATTAATTTAATAACGTTCTTCTTCATAATAAAACTCCTTGTTTACAGGGTTTTAACTCAATATATATTAATTATAATATAAATTTAAACAAAAACCAATAGAAAATGAATACGTTACTTAAATGTACAACATTCCCGGACAAATGACCATTTTTTCCGCATGGCTTTTACCGCTTTTTTAGCCTGTATCCTGTCCGCAAAAACCCCAAAACAGGTAGCCCCAGAGCCGGAAAGATTTGCGTAATGAGCCCCAAATTCCCGCAGTTTGGCAATTATCTCATTATAAACCGATTTTTGAGATTCAGGGGAAAAGTTTAAAAAGTCGTTAAAAAACAGGGGGTAAATTTTTTCATCAAATTCACCATTTTTTATAAATTCGCCGATTCCGCCTGTTTGCGCTGAAGTACGATTTTCGTCAATTAATTTGTAGGCGGCTGATGTTTCGCTGTGAAAGCCTGGATTAACCAGTACCAAGTGTAATTTGGGCGCTTTTAGCGGAAAAATATGCTCTCCCCTGCCTGTTACAAGGGCGGCGGGAGTTTCATGGATAAAAAATGGGACATCACTGCCAAGAAAAGCCGCCATTTCAAGTAAATCTTCGCGGCGACATGGAAAATCGGCTATTTTATTCAGCGCTAAAAGAGTTGCCGCCGCGTCTGAAGACCCGCCGCCAAGACCGCCACCCAACGGAATACGCTTTTTGACCCTTATTTTAAGCCCTTTTTTAAAGCCTGTTTTTTCCCGAAACAAGGATACCGCCTTAAAAATAATGTTTTCTTTCATCGGTAGAGGCGATTTTAGTCCCTTCATATCAATTTTTACGCTATTTTCACCATTTAAAACCTTAAAATTCAGGGTATCGCCAAAATTTACCGCCAAAAAAAACGCTTTCTATATCGTGAAAACCGTCTTTTCGCCTGTCTTTTACAGCCAAATGAAGGTTTACCTTGACAGGGGCAAAAACAGACCTCGTTTTTATTAATACAGGCATAAAATACAGAATATCATATTTATTAAATTTATCAAAATCTTTAATAACCTGTTGACAATTAGATATATCCTCTTTTATGTTTTTAGTGGGAGGTTTTTTAACCTCCATTACTCAGTTTAGATTCAAGAAATTATTAATTTCTAAGGGAGAACATTATGGTTCTGAACGGAGCTGTGGATCAGGAAGAATTAACGCTGATACCGGTAGACGGACTTGACGCCGTTTACGAAACAGAGAGTCCCTCGCCGGCTTTCATCTTCAGTGATGACGATGACATCGAAGATGATTTTGATGATGAAGATGATTACGAAGACGACGACATCGAGGACGAAGAAGACGAAGACGAGGAAGATGACTACGAAGACGAGGAAGATGACGATGACTACGAAGATGACGACGAAGAAGACGACTACGAAGACGATGAAGAAGACGACGAAGACTGGGACGACGAAGACGAATAATTAAGGCATATCACCTCTAAAGGCTGAATCCTTTAGAGGTGTACCTTACTCTGCTGTCTGAGTCCTATTTTGAAACGTCGGGACGGGAGTCCAAAGTTTTTCAAGTTCGTAAAATTCCCTTACGCCAGAAGTCATCAAATGTACGATTATTGTCCCAAGGTCTAGCAGACGCCATTCGTCGTCTGAATCTCTGCGAGAGCTGCCGAATATTTCTATATTCTTTTCATGGCAGAATTCTTTAATGTGTTTTTCAAGACCGTCTATGTGGGTTTTACTTGTGGCTGTCACAATAATAAAAAAGTCTGTCCAATTATTTATCCCGCGCAGATCAAGTACGCAAACATTCTGCCCGTTATGCTCGCTTAAAAGAGAGCCCAAATCTGCCGCTTGTTTGTCAATTGCCGATGACATATCTTCCATTAAAGTTCCTTCCAATCAACAAGGTTATATCCGCTTTGTATTCGGTGGCAGTTTCATTTTCTTTGGGCATTACTTGTTTGCGTATGTTATCGCAACGGATAACATCGGCAAATGATTTAACCATAGAGTCATCATCGGTACGTTGAATTATTACCGTACTTTCATAATTACCGCGATCCGCGTTTGCTATTGAAATTACATCATAGCCAAAATTGCGAAGCATTTCCGCCGTCTTTCCGGCAAGTCCGTTTATCTCAGTCCCATTCAAAACTTCCACTGTAAGACTATGCTCAACTAATCGATCATTAGTCTCGCTGGTAAGCGTCCCCAATGTTTGGCGGACAACTTCTTTTACAAGATTTCCATCCCAGTGCGGAATAATAAGCATCTGTCCCGATACTTCCCGCAGATTTCCACCGACAGATTGAATATTGGTTCTGTCGGTATCTATATTTACAAACTCATTAAAGAGCAACATCATTGTGCGTTGATTCATGCTTGTTTTAAAGAATGAATGGTACATCTTTGCAGCTCCGGGATTATTAAGCTTTTCATTCATTTGAATCTGGCGGTTAAGAAAACCCAAAAAGAAACGCTGTCTTCTAAAAACTTCCATTTCGCTTTCTTCATGAGGAATGGTATATGTCGCGTAAAGACTTGCCTTGTCGCCGTCAAGAACAGTCATGCCGGAAGGAAACAAAATAACGCTGTTTTCGTCTCTGTATGATACAGCAGATGGAATAAAAATTTCCACTCCTTCCAAAAGATCAACAATGGAAACAAGATTTTCCTTTGTTATAACAACTGTAAAATTTATATCTATCCCTAAAAGTTTCTCTATTTCGTTTTCATAACTGCCTATTCTTGCGGGGTCATACACTCTGTCAATTCTGTCTACGCGGTTTATCTTTGCGATTAAAAGACCGAGGTTTTCCGGTACATCAAAAATAGCAGCCCGTTTTGTAACAGGATAATACATAAGCAAATAAGTGCTGATGGGCATTTTGCTATCTTCTATTACAAAAAGCGTATTAACAACGCGGTTTCCCGAAAAAGCGTCTTCCACAGGGTTGCTGCGAAACGCTATTACAGAAAAAACAATTCCAAACGCAAGCAAAAGAACTATTAACACGAGTAATAAAATAGAAGCGTCGCCTTTAATTATTCTCAATTTTTCCTTTCCTTTAACTTGTTTAACAACAATATTGTATCATGGGATAAATCCTGTCCTTTTGCCTGCACTTTGATAATTGTTTTTTCAATTACGGCGATAAGAATGTTATCCAAAGAATCCTCCCTGCACATTTTCCTTAAAGCGTGGTCTATTGTTCTTGAGGGTTCTGTTTTATCGGCAATATAAACTACCTTTGCCAGTTGACCCATATTTTCGCTACCCGATGTATGGAACTCCACAGCCTCAATCACATCTTTATTATGAATGGAGAAACGCTCTCTTATCAATACCGCCGCGGCTTTTCCGTGCAAAAGATTAGGTTTGTCCGCCTCAAGAGCGGAAATATCCATTCCAGCGGTTTTAACAATTTTTAACATCTCTTTGTTATCAAGTTGTTTTGCCAGATCGTGGGCGATTCCCGCAAGGTAGCCGTCCATTGGCTCCAGACCGAAACGGCGGCATAAATCAAAGGCTTGAAGGGCTGTCTGCCTTGAATGAAGAAAACGCTCTGTACTGAGGGTTTCCCTTGCCTCCGTCTCTATGCGCTTAATAACGCTGTCAGGAGGGATTTCAGGGCGGGATTTGCCACTGTAGCCGTATAATTTCCTATTTTCGATAATTGCCGCCGCGCCTGAGGGGATAAACTCTTGCCAGTGTCCGCCTTCGGTTATTCTGCGCCTTATTTCATTTGACGAAATATCGAGTATTTCGTTTTCGATAGTGGTATGGGCAAAGGGATATTTAACCGACTCGGAATTGATCCTACGCGCAATCACAATATCCGCCAATTTTAAAATTTTGTCGCTATCACGCCATTTTGGAAAATCGGCGGCAAGATCATCGCCGATAATCAGCGAGGGTTTGCCCGCAGGTAAGTACCTTTCGATAATATCTTCCAGAGTGTTTATTGTGTATGAGATTCCTTCTCGCCTTATCTCGCAGTTATCAATGGCGAACCTGGTATCCCCGATAATTGAGGCGGCAAGCATATCTATTCTGTCTTTTACACTTGTTTCCATTCCTTCGGCGTCCAACTTAAACGGAGAGCGGTATGCCGGCACAAAAACCACCCTATCAAGTTTTAAAGCCGAAATAGCTTTTTCAGCCAGAAAAATATGTCCGTTGTGAACGGGAGCAAAACTGCCGCCTAAAATGCCAAGCTTCAATTTTCTTCTCCTTCAAATACATCTTCCGCTTTTTCCGCTTCTATTTCAACTTCATTTTCACCCTCATTTTCGTCCGCTGTTTCATTTTGTGGGGCTGATGTAAGACGCAGAAAAGCGTTAGTAAGCTCCTGTAAGCCGTCCCCTGAAAAAACCGAAAGACCGATAACTTCTTCCGCCGGATATTTTTTCGCAAGCTCAGCAAGTCTGCCCTCAGTTTCTGGCAAGTCGGTTTTTGTTCCGACTAACAGCCGTTTTTTTTGCGGAAGACGGGAAGAAAAAGAGCCTAGCTCTTTAAGCAGAATATCAAAGGCGGCAAGATAGTTTTCGTCAGATAAATCAATAAGAAAAGCCAATGCGACAGTGCGTGAAATATGTTTTAAAAACTGAATACCAAGCCCAGCCCCGCTTGACGCTCCTTCGATAAGACCGGGAATGTCGGCAATGATTATATCTTTTTCTCCGGCGGTTAAAACTCCAAGGTTGGGAATTTTTGTAGTAAAGGGATACGCCGCTATTTTTGGTCTTGCATTGGTAAAGCGGTTAAGAAGACTGGACTTGCCGGCGTTTGGAAAACCAACAAGACCGATGTCCGCCATTATTTGTAACTCAACTTTTAATTTTACTGTTTCACCTGGTTTTCCCGGCAATGCTTTTCGGGGCGCTTGATTTACGGAGGACTTAAAATGGATATTACCCCAGCCGCCGTTGCCGCCCTTTAAAAAAACAAAATCATCTTGAGCTTTTGTAAAATCCCTGATAAGTTTGCCTGTCTCTTCTTCACGTATTATCGAGCCGGGCGGCAGTGGGATAACCATATCCTCGCCATTTGCCCCGTAACGCCCCCAGTTCTCGCCGTCATGACCGTTCTGGGCTTTAAAAGTGTGTTTGTAACGTAAGTGGGCAAGGGTGCGCAGGTTTCTTCGGACAGTAAAAATAATGTCCCCTCCCCTGCCCCCGTCTCCGCCGGACGGTCCGCCCTTTGGGATATATTTTTCCCTGCGGAAAGCGATACAGCCGTTGCCGCCCTTTCCAGAGGAAACTTCTATTGTTGCTTCATCTGCAAATTTTTCCACGCAAGAGGTTTATTGAGCGTCCTGAACTATAGAGGCGAGTTTGCGTCCCCTGCGATTGTGAAAATTGACTTTTCCGTCCGCAAGGGCAAAAAGAGTGTAATCGCCGCCGCAACCGACATTTGTTCCCGGGTGAATCTTTGTCCCACGTTGGCGGGCAATAATAGTGCCAGCTTTTACAACAGTGCCTGCCGACGCTTTAACGCCTAAATATTTAGGCTGTGAATCTCTTCCGTTTTTTGCACCGCTTCCGCCGCGTTTCCTTGCCATATTCAACTCCTCTAGAACTACAAAAAAACCCGGTTGGTTTTTTTGTAGTTCTTTAGAAGAAAACCGCATTAGCGGTTTTCTTCATTTTGTTTTGAAAACATATAAAAACTGAAGTTTTTATATGTTCTGTATATTAATCTCGCAATTCTTTGGGTATTCCTGAGCGACGGATTTTATTCCCTCTAGCAGAAAAACCCCTGTGGCGGAAAGAAAATCTTTTCCTTCCGCTTGATAATCGGCTTCCAGCCATAACTGTCCCTTTTCAGGAGCGCCGAACCTAATTGTTACCCCATCTCTGCCGGACAGAATACTTATCGCTGTTCTAAACAAAACCGAAACGGCGGCACAAACAATGTCGCCTCCGGCTTTACCTGACCCTGCGTGTCCTTCAGCCTTACAAGCCCTTAAAACGCCGCTGCCGTCTAAAACCGCTTCTACCCGTATCAGGCTGATATATCCCCAATTTTAATTATTGAGTACTGCTGCCTGTGTCCCTGCTTGCGCCTGTAGTCCTTTTTGGGTTTGTACTTAAAAACAATGATTTTATCGTCTTTCCCATGGGATTGTACCGTCGCGGACACTTTTGCGCCCTTTACATAGGGGTCGCCTACTTTTACTGAGTCGCCTGAAACCAACAGCACAGTTTCGATATTAATGGCTGTTCCCGGTTCAGCGTCAATTAAGTCAACTTTAAGCAGACCGCCTTTTTCGGC